>NZ_JBSFOK010000058.1:0-46399 GCF_053587635.1 Streptomyces sp. NPDC003635
GGGCAGGCCAACTACGCCGCCGCCAACACCTTCCTCGACGCCCTCGCCCACCACCGCCGCGCCCAAGGCCTGCCCGCCACCTCCCTCGCCTGGGGCTTCTGGGCCGAGACCAGTGCCCTGACCAGCAACCTCGGAGAACAGGAGCAGGCCCGGATGGCTCAGGGCGGGATGCTGCCGCTGAGCACGGAGCGTGGGCTGGCCGTGTTCGACGCGGCCACCGGTGTGGACGGCGCGGTGGCGGTGGCCGCCGCGCTCGACCCGGCGGGACTGCGAGACCGTGCCGCTCAGCAGGTGCCGCCGTTCCTGCGGGAGTTGGTCACGTCCGCCCGGCGGCGGCGCGGGACCGCGGCCAACGAGGTGGTCGAGTCGGCCTCGGCGCTGTCCGGGCGGCTCGCCGGGCTGGACCGGGCGGGCCGGGAGGAGGTGCTGGGGGAGCTGGTCCGCAGCCATGTCGCCGCGGTGCTCGGCCACTCCGACGCCGCCGCGCTGGACGCGACGCGCGAGTTCTCCTCCCTGGGCTTCGACTCGCTCACCGCCGTCGAGCTGCGCAACCGGCTCGGCGCCGTCACCGGTCTGGCGCTGCCCGCGACGCTGATCTTCGAGCACCGTACGCCGGAGGCGCTGGCCCGGTACCTGTCCGCGGAGGTCGAGGGCGGCGAGGTGGTGGCCGCGGCCCCGGTGGAGGCGCGGGCCATGGATCCCGACTCGCTCAGCGGGATCTTCGTCAAGGCCTGTCGTGAGGGCCGGTTCACGGAGATCAGCACGGTGCTGCGGACGGCGGCCGGCTTCCGTGAGTCCTTCACCGGGCCGGCCGAGCTGGCCAAGCTGCCGCAACTCACCCCGCTGGCCCGGGGCGGCCGCTCGCCCCAGCTGATCTGCTTCCCGACCTTCGCCTGGAAGCCCAGCGTCTACCAGTACCTGTCCTTCGCCGCCGCGCTCGGCGACAGCCGTTCCGTCTCGGCCCTCTCCCTGCCGGGGTTCATGACCGGCGAGCCGATCCCGGCCGACCTGGGCGCCCTGGTGCGCACGCTGGCGGAGGCGATCCGCCAGAACGCGGGGGACGAGCCGTACGCCCTGCTCGGCTATTCCAGCGGGGGTCTGATCGCGAGCGCGGTCGCCCGGCACCTGGAGGAGACGGACTCCGGGCCTGCCGCGCTGGTGATGATCGACACGCACTGGTGGGACACGGCCGGCGGTTTCGACGTCGACCCGTGGGCGGCCAGTGTGCTGAGCGGTCTGATGGACCGGGTCGGGGAGAGCGATCACCAGAGCGAGAACTGGGGCGACGCCTGGGTCACCGCCCGCGCCCGCTATCTCTACCTGGACTTCCGTCAGGCGGAGTTGGCGGCTCCCACCTTGCTGGTCCGGGCGGCCGACCCGCTCGGCCCCGAGGGCTCGCGGCGGCGCGCCGAGTGGGGCTACGAGCACACGGCCGTCGAGGTGCCCGGCGACCACTTCACGCTGATGGAGGCGGCGCACGCGGCGGACACCGCCCGTGCCGTCGACGCCTGGCTGCGGGACCTTCCCGAGCGCATGTGACACCCATCCACCGACTTGAGGAGCGGCAGTGCTCGAACTCGCCGGAAGGACCGCCTTCATCACCGGCGGAGCCCAGGGCATCGGCCTCGGCCTGGCCCGGGCCTTCGCCAAGGAGGGCGTACGGCTCGCTCTCGCCGACATCGACACGGACGCGCTGGCCTCGGCCGGGGCCGAACTGTCGGCGGTGACCGAGGTGGCCGGCTTCGTCCTGGACGTCACCGACCGGGAGGCGTTCGCCCGGGTGGCGGACGAGGCCGAGGAGCGCCTCGGCCCGGTGTCGCTGCTGTGCAACAACGCGGGCGTCGGCGGCAGTTACCCCGTCAGCGCGATGAGCTACGAGCTGTGGGACCTGATCCTCGGCGTCAACATCGGCGGCGTGGTCAACGGCCTCCAGACCTTCCTGCCCCGCATGATCGCCCGGGGTGAGCCGGCCCACATCGTCAACACCGGCTCGACCGCGGGGCTCGCGCCCCAGGGCGGGCAGGGGGGCTACATGTACGAGGGCACCAAGGCCGGGGTGATCGGCCTCTCCGAGGGGCTCGCCCGGCAGTTGGGTTACGAAGGCCATCCCATCGGGGTGACGGTGCTCTGCCCGGGGCTGGTGGCCACGAACATGGTCGCCACCAACCGGGCGGCGCGCCGCCGGATCACCGGGGATCTCGGCCTCACCACCGAGCAGGAGGAGGACCGGGAACGGCTCCTCACCGAGCAGGACTTCTATCTGCGGCAACTCGGGCTGTCCCCGGAGGCGGTGGGGGACATGGTGGTCGAGGGCGTACGGTCCGGGAAACCGTACGTCATCACCGACCGGAGTGTCGCGGAGCCGCTGGCCGCCCGGTCCAAGGCGCTGTTCACGGCGCTGCCCCCGGAGACGGAGCACGACCGTCGCATCGCTCGCCATGTGGCGGCGCAGATGCGGGAGGCGGCCCGCTCGGGCGGCAAGACCCACTGAGGCCGTGGAAGGCCCCACCGAACCCGAAGGGCCGGGGCCATCACGCGGGACGGGGGAGAGCCCGCGTGGTGGCCCCGGACGCCGATGCGACCCCGGGGGAGGTGGGCCGCATCGGCCGGGCCGCCCGCCGGTGAACCGGGTCGGACGGCGCTCGGGTCTCAGGCCAGGTCGCGTCGCCGGAAGCCGCTCAGCCCGGCCGCGACGAGCGCGACCGCGAGGAGTGCGAGCAGGAGCAGGGGTGTCGCCCGGAAGTCCGCCGACGGCAGATCCGGGACATGGGTGAAGGGGGAGAGGTTCATGACGGTCTGGTCGACCTTCAGTACCTCCCCGAACTGGCCGACGACCAGGACGAAGGCCAGCACCACCCAGGCGACGGCGGTATAGCGCGGGAGCAGCCCGAACAGCAACGCGCACAGTCCGATCAGCGTCCATACCGCGGGCACCTGGGCCAGCGCGGCGCCCAGGACGCGGGGCACCTCGCCCGTGACGTCGCCGCTGTTGAGGCCGTGGGCCAGGCCGGCCGCGAGTCCGGCCGAGGTGAGCATGACCACGGAGCCGACGGCGGCGACCGTGAGATGACTGGCCGCCCAGTTCACGCGTCGTACGGCCGTCGACAGCACCGGATCGATCCGGTGGGCGGACTCCTCGCCGGACAGCCGCAGCGCCGACTGGACGGCGTAGGCGCCGACGATGACGGCGATGAGCGAGGTGATGGTGGCCAGGAAGACGTCGACGATGCTGCCGCTGCCACCGAGGTCGCGCAGCAGCTCGTCGATGTTGGGGTTGTCCTCGGCCACGTCGACCATGCCGTCCGCGACTCCGCCGAACGCCGCCCCGACGATGAGGAAGGCGAGCGCCCAGCCCAGCATGGAGCCCTTCTGCAGACGCCAGGCGAGGGCGAGGGGGGAGCGCAGCGCGGGGGACGCCTCCACCGGCCCGAGCGAGGGCGGCAGCACTCCGGAGCCGATGTCCCGCCGGCTGATGAGCACGCCGACCGCGGCGACCAGGACGGCGACGGCGCCGATGAACAGCAGTCCGACCGCCCAGTTCTCGTCGGTGTACGGGCGCATCATCTCGGCCCAGCCGATGGGGGAGAGCCACGTCAGCCAGGACATGCCGCCATCGGTGGCGCTGGCCGCGTCTCCGACGGCGCGCAGCAGATACGCGAGGCCCAGGACGGCGGAGGCGAGGCCGGTGGCGGAGCGGGCGTGGTCGGTCAGCTGAGCGGTGATCCCGGCGACGACGGCGAAGAACACGCCGACCCCCGCGCAGCCGAGCGCGAACGCCCAGGAACCGACGGCGGGCAGATCGGTGTTGCGCAGCCCCAGCCCGAGGAGCAGCGCGATGACCAGGTTCATCCCGGTGACGAGCAGCAGGGAGCTGGCGAGCCAGGCCTTGCGGCCGAGGACCGCCGAACCGGCCAGCTCCGCCCGGCCGCTTTCCTCTTCGGCGCGGGTGTGCCGTACCACCATGAGGATGCTCATCAGGCCGATGATCGTGGCCATGAAGGCGACCAGTTGGTAGGCGTTGATCCCGCCGGTCGTGGTCAGGTCGAAGGCGCGGCCGCCGAGGGCGAGCATGGCCGGGTTCGTCTCGACCGTCTCGGCGAGGTTCTGCCGTTCCTCGGCCGTGCTGTACAGGTCGTTGTTGCTCTGCGCGGACGCGGTGGTGAACAGCACGATGCCGAGGATCCAGGCGCTCGCCCGCACCCGGTCGAGCCGGAGGGCGAGACGCAGCAGCGTCCAGGTGCCCGCGTAGTCCCTCACCGCGCGGCCTCCGCCCGGTCCGGCACGGTCGTGTAATGGCGCATGAACAGGTCTTCCAGGGTGGGCGGTTGGCTGACCAGACCGCGCAGCCCGAGGGTCGTCAGATGCTGTACGGCCGTGTTGAGGTCGCCGGAGTCGACATCGAAGGTGACCGTGCGCTCGTCGTCACCGATGCGCACGTTGTGCACGCCGGGCAGGCGGGAGAGGCCGCCGACGGGTTCGGTCAGTTCGGCACGGATGGAGGTGCGGGTGAGGTGGCGCAGTCCGGCGAGGGTGCCGGACTCCACCGTACGGCCGCCGCGGATGATGCTGACGCGGTCGCAGAGCCGCTCCACCTCGGAGAGGATGTGGCTGGAGAGCAGCACCGTACGGCCGCGGCGGCGCTCCTCGTCGATGCAGTCCTGGAAGACGGACTCCATCAACGGGTCGAGGCCCGAAGTGGGTTCGTCGAAGATGAGGAGTTCGACGTCGGAGGCGAGGGCGGCCACCAGCGCCACCTTCTGCCGGTTGCCCTTGGAGTAGGCGCGGCCCTTCTTCTTCGGGTCCAGTTCAAAGCGCTCGATCAGCTCGTCCCGCCGCTTCCGGCTCGTGGTGCCGCGCAGCCGGCCCAGCAGGTCGATGACCTCGCCGCCGGAGAGGGTCGGCCAGAGGGTCACGTCGCCGGGGACGTACGCCAGCCGCTTGTGTAATTCGACGGCGTCCGCCCACGGTTCGCCGCCCAGCAGCGTCACCTTGCCGCTGTCGTACCGCAGGAGCCCCAGCAGGACGCGGATGGCCGTCGTCTTGCCCGCGCCGTTGGGGCCGAGGAAACCGTGCACCTCCCCGGCCTCCACGCTGAGGTCGAGACCGTCAAGGGCTCGGACGGGTCCGAACGTCTTGACCAGTGAGGAGATTGAGATAGGTGGCGTCATGATTTTAACTGTACTTGGATATTTTGAAATTTGCGAGAACTGGAAGAAGTTCGAATGGCCGGTTAGGGTGGGTTCAGGAGGTGCCCTACACGTGTCCACAGGCAGAGCAGAATCAGCGAACGAAGCGCCCGCGGGATCGCAGTGGGCGGCGGAGGGGGAGGCCCGAGCCGTGGAGCGGCTGGCGAGCCGGTTCGCCGAGACGGGACTGCCCCGCATGTCCGCACGCGTCTTCGCCGCCCTACTGGTGTCCCCGAACGGCGCGCTGACCGCCGCCGAGATCGGCCAGTTCCTTTCCATCAGCTCCGGCACCGTCTCCACGGCGCTGCAGAGCCTTGTCCGGATCGGCCTGATCAGCCGGGAGAACCAGCCCGGCTCCCGCCGTGACCTCTACCGCGTCCGCGAGGACCCCTGGCCCGACGTCTTCGCCATCCGCAGCCTGTGGCTCCGGGAGTTCGCGAAGGCCGCCATGGAGGACATCGACCTGCTCGACGAGTCCAACACCGCCGGCCGCGCCCGACTGATGGACATGCGGGAGTTCGGCCTCTTCGTCATGCCCAAACTCGAGCAGATCGTCGCCGATTGGCGGGAGTACCGGGCCTCTGGAGCCTGACGCGGAGGGAGGCCGTGTCCGCGGCGGACGCGGCCTCCCTCCTTGTCGGCCCGGCCGAACATCGGCTCAGCCGAAGCGCAGAATCCGCGGGGCGAAGGTGTTTTCCGGCCCGGAGGCGCGGCCGACCGACCACACCGTCTCCGTCCCCGGCACCGGCGTCAGCCGCAGCGTCCGGGAGTCGCCCTCGCCGGGCACGGCCGGTTCGCTGTACTCGGCGAAGGACTGTCCGTCCCAGGCCAGGAAGTCGGGGCCGGGAACGAGGGGCGGTGTACTGCCCGGCGGGCCCCACTTCTGCGAGTTGGCCACCGAGATCCAGCCCAGCTCGCCGGACGGGGTGGGTGCCAGTGAGGTGATCCCCCCGAAGTCGGCGGGCACGGTCACCCGGTTCCACGTCTGCCCGTCGAAGCGGACCAGCAGCGGCGGAATCGGCCTGCCCGGCGGACCGCCCACGAACCCGGCCGTGCCGCCCGCCCACACCTCCGTCGGCGAGACCGCCAGCACACTGCCCACCGCCGACCGCGGGAAGCCGTTCACGATGGTCTGCTCCCACGCCTGCCCGTCCCAGTGCGACACGGTCGCACCCGAGGCGGAGTCGCCCGCGGCCCACACGTCGTCGACCGCCAGGATGTGCAGTCCGTACACCCCGCCCGGCGGCGCCGGCACCTCCCGCCAGCCGCGCCCGTCCCACCGCAGCAACACCTGTACGCCGTCCCGCGTACCGATCAGCCAGACCTCGCCGCCACCGGCGACGACGCGCGACAGCAGGACACCGCGCAGCGCCCGGCTCTCGGACCAGGCACTGCCGTCGAAGCGGAGCAGACGGGCCCCGCCGGCCGAGTCGCGGCCCACCGCCCAGACCGCGCTGGGCGAGGTCCCGGCGACGGACAACAGGTCTCCCTGCCAGCCGATCCCGGGCAGCGGCTGGCGCTGCCACGCGCTGCCGTCCCAGCGCAGCACCAGCGGGAAGCCCGGCGCCTCACGGCCGACGGCGTCGGCGCCCACCGCCCACGCCCGGTCGGGACCGAACGCGGCGGCCTCGTTCAGCCCGGCCTGCGGACGTACCTGCGCCGGGACCGGGACGTGCTGCCAGGACAGGGTGTCCGCCGCGGCCGAGGTCACCAGCATCACGAGGGTCGTGGCAACGGCGAGGGCCGCGACGAGAAGTCTGCGTAACACGGATCAGCCTCCCAGCCGCTCACTCATCGGATTCGGTTTCGAGCCGTAGATCTCGACGGTCCCGAAGGACAGCAACGAGGAGCCCGAGGCAGCCAGTTCACGCGGTTTGACGTCGATCGCGCCGGTGCGTTCCGGGCCGTAGGAGAAGGTGGTACGGCGGCCGTCCACCCGCGCGTACTTCGACTGGAACGCGCGGTCGCTGCGCACCGGCAGCCACAGCGCGCCGTCCCGGGCGCGTGCCATGCCCTCGGTGTAGGTGTCGCCCAGCGGCGGGTAACTGGTGCGCCAGGCATGCCCGTTGAAGGACATCAGGTAGGTGCGGGCCACACCGTCGGCGTACTGGCTGCCGCCGATCGTGATCCGCCCGGCCGGTTCGAGCAGCATCGTGTGCACGTTGCTGTTGGGCGGTAGCGCCACCTGCGCGTCCCGCCAGGCCGTGCCGTCCCAGTGCAGGATCGTGCTCCCGCTGGTGGTGTCGGCCCAGGCCCAGACGTCGGTGGCGGTGCGCGCGGTGATCCCCATGAGGTACAACACCCCGTCCGGCGTGACCTGCTGGGTCCATGCGGAACCGTCGTAGTGCAACACCTTCAGTCCGGTGTCGTCCTCGCCGACCACCCACGCCCCACCCGGTGCGGCGGTGAAATCCTGGTAGGTCCACAGGGTTCGGGGGAGCGGTACGGAACTCCACCCGTCCGCGGACCGGATGAGGATCTCCCCGGCCCCCTCGCGGTTGTGGAAGATCCACGTTTCCTCGCCGACGAACTGCACCTTGCCGAGCCAGCCCAGGTCAGCGGCGCCGGGAAAAGAGCTCTCCCGGCTCCACGCGGTGCCGTCCCACCGGTACAGCATCGGCCGCAGTCCGTCCAAGGCGTGTTCGTACCCCGTCGCCCAGGCCTCCCCGGGCCCGCGGGCGGCGAGGTCGGACACGGTCACGGGAGACGACGCCGCCGGCGGCACCGGCAGCGCCGTCCACGTGGGTGTCGCGCTGGGCGTGACGGCCGCGGCGGGCGACACCACCACGGCACACGCCGTCACCAGACAGAGAAAGATCGCACGGAGACCGTTCACGAGACCTCCCAGAACGCGAAGGCCGCTCAGCTTAAGGCGTTCGCCCACAAGTGAACAGACGTCTCACGGCGCCACTACTGGTGCGGTTACGGCTTCCACCAGAGGCCGGACGCGTCGCGCAGGGTGTTGGTGCCGCAGTGGATCTCGCCCATGCCGAGGTGGTACGTGTACCAGTCGTCGACGTACGAGATCTTCATGCCGGCGCCGGTGTACGCGGCGGTGACGGCCTCGGTGAAGATGTCCTTGCCTCCGATGACGGGACCCCATTGGCGCGGGGCGAGGTAGCGGTCGCGGGAGAGCAGGATGCCGTTGACGGCGCCGGGGACGTAGGCGCTGGTCATCACCGTGGGTGCGGCGGCGCGGGCGCCCTCGGCGTCCTCGCGGAACTGCTGCTGGCCGTACTTCCGGGCGGCCTCCGGGGCGCCGTCGCCGCCGAGGCGGCGGAGCAGCGGCACACGGGTTTCCTCGCTGTCCCCCACGATGCCCCGGGTGTAGAGGGCGGGCACGCGGACGATCTCCTCGTCGGTGACGCCCGTCTGCTTCTTGAGGATCTCCAGGTTGGCCGCGATCTTCCGGGCCGCCATCTCGTTGTCGGAGACCAGGTGCCGGGAGGCGAGGGCCTCGTCGATGGTCTCCTCAGGGGGGAGCAGCTCGTCGAAGCCGGGCACGGAGAACATCTTCTTCGCGCCGTGGCCGTCGCGCTGTGCGTCGCGCAGGAGTTGCAGCCCGGCCTCGGGGTCGGCGATGCCGATCCGCCAGCCGCGCGGGGTGTCGGCGGGCAGGAACTGCACGAACTCGTCGACGTGCCCCACGTGCAGCCATGAGGTGTCCAGCAGGAGCGGGTCCTGAAGTCCCTGGGACTTCAGCATCGTGCGTATCTCCTTGGAGGGCTTGACGCCGCTGCCGTCCTTGCGCTCGCCCATGATGACCCGCCCGGCCGGGAAGGAGCGGCCGCCCTGGGCGTAGGGCGGGATCGTCTCCAGGTTGCCGTAGGAGTTCAGGGTCTCCCAGCCCTGCATGTCACGGCCCTTGGCCTGCACGACACCGACGTTGGGGCCGCGCAGCTTCTCGTAGAGTTCGCGGCCCGCCTCGCGGTCCTGTGCCGAGCGCAGCATGACGCGCATCGTGCGCTGCTTGCCGTCCGGGCCCGTCATGTTGAGGTAGGCCGGCTCGACGAAGTCCTGGGCCCAGATGTCGCCGTACTTCTCGAAGGTCACCAGCGGCTTGGTGATGCCCGCCGCCTGGCTCTCCTTCTCCAGCTTCTTGACGAACGCCCGCTGCCGCTTGGCCCACGGGTCGTTGCCGCTGACCTTCGTGACCAGCAATTGCTGGGTGTTCTGGAGGGCGTGGTGGGTGAGCAGCGGGGCGGCGCGCAGGGTCACGGAGTCGGCGGAGGTGCCCGACGAGGACGTGACCTTCAGCCGGATCACCACGCGCCCGTCCCACTTAGCGCTGTCGCGGATCACATCCTTGCCCTCGACACCGAACTCGATGCCGGCGCGCAGCTCGGCCCGGGTCAGCCGGGTCTGCGAAGTGACCAGCTCCCAGGCGCCGTTGCGCTGGACGAAGACCCTGCTCTGCGCGGCTCCCGTGGTGACCTTGACGCTGCCCTTGGCGTCGGACGGCAGGTTGCGCAGCGGCACCGAGCGCACCCGGGCCAGGTCGGCGGCGTCCGCACGGCCGTTGACCTTCTTGTCGGACGCGTCGTTGCAGGCGGTGAGTTTGGCCTCGGACAGCGGGCGGCCGCCCGGGCCGGCGGTGGGGCAGCGCTTGCTGTCGTCGTCGATGTTGGGCAGGAAGACCGCACCCCGACCGATCGACCAGGAGTTCTCCCCGGCGATGTCGGTGTCACCCGTGACGTCGACCTGCCCGTCGCGGTTGACGTCCGCCCGCAGGTCGATGCGCGGCGGCTCCTCCTCCGCGTACGCCATGCCGGGTGGTGTGAGCACCGCTCCCGTCGCGGTGAGGGCCAGTACCGCCCGTGCAGCGTGTCTCGTACGCACTTCGTGTCCTCTCGTTCCGTGCGGTCAAACCCCGCTGCAGGGAATGAGGCGAAACGAGTGCTGTGCGTTGGCTGTGCGGTGCGAAGTCATCCTTTTTGATGAGGAATTGCAGGTGGCGGTACCTCCTGCGGCTGACGGAGCACGCCCCCAGCGGGAGACGCGCTATCGCGCGCCGCGCAGCTTGAGGGCGTACGTCATCGCACGTCGCGCAGCTTGAGGAGGTACGTCGCGGTGAGCGCGACGCCACGGTCCTCATCCCGCGACAGGTCCTCCAGGGCACGCGACGTGGCGATCCCCGGGATCCCCGCGAGCGCCTGGGTCAGCCGTCGACGTGCGGCCGTCGCAGTGGCGCCGTCGGCGAGGCGGTCGAGGAGTCGCGTGGCGATCCGGTCCGCTGACGCGGGGTCAGCCGCCAGCGTGCTCAGCGCGTCGGCCGCGTCGACGTCGTTCCTCTCCTCGACGATCATCTCGACGAGAGTGGGGACCGCGTCGGCGACTCCACCTGCCCCGAGCGCCAGAGCCGCATGCCCGCGGACGACGAGGTCGGGGTCGTCGAGGGCGTCCCGCAGCAGGTCGGTCGCGGCGCTGTCCTCGATCTCGGCGATGGCCTCGACGGCACGTCTGCGCACCTCGGTCGCGGGTGAGCGAAGCCCTTCCGCCAGCAGCGTCGGCGCGTCCTCGCCCGACTGCGCCAGAGCCCACCGCAGGGCTCCGGCGACGATCGGGTCCGGCTCGCTCAGCACGGCCTCGACCAGAGCTCCCACGGGCACGGGCACGTCCTCGACCGCGGAGAGGGCCGCGCGCTGCCGCGTCTGCGCGCTCTTCGACCCCAGGGCCTGAAGGAGCGCGACGATCTGGAGGACGTCCTCCCATCCGGCCGGTTCCGCGGCACCGATCCGGCTGAGCCGCGTGAGGAGCTCCGTCTCCGCCGCGATGCGATCCCGTGTCCGGCGGATGAGGTCGTCGACGAGCTCCCCGGGTGCGAAGCCGGGGTCGTCGAGCGCGCGCCCGACGTCCCGCAGCGACAACCCCAACGACCGCAGGCTCTCGATGTGGAAGATGCGGCGGATGTCCTCCCCGGAGTACTCGCGGTAGCCGGAGCCGGTGCGACCGGAAGGCCGCACCAGCCCGAGCGACTCGTAATGCCTGAGCATGCGCGCGCTGACCCCGGACCGCCGCGCGACGTCACCGATCAACACTGCCTACCGCCCCTCCGGTCCGCCCCCGCCGAGGGCTACGACGCGCTTCGCCTCCTCGACCGCGAACTCGAACTCCGCGTCCGGGTCCCGCCACAGCTGTTCCGTGGCGAGCGCGTGGGCGCGCACACGCGGGTCGGGGTCCGTCGCCGCGGCGCCCAGAATCGGCACCATCACCTCCCCGAGCGCCACCAGCGCGCGGCTGAGACTCAACCGCGTCTCGCGTTCACCGCGCCCGAGCTGCGCCGCCAACAGTACGGCGAGCTCGCGCTGCTCTCCCTCAGGCACGAGCACGACCGCCGCCCGCCAGGCACTCCGGGCCACCTCGTCGTCGGCGGCGGCCAGCAGCGCCGGGGTGATCGCCGGCCACGCCAACCGGTCCCCGATCTTCGACAGCGTGTGCAGGGCCTGGCTCCGCGCCTGCGCACGCTCCGAGCGGAGTTCGACCAGGAGCGCTGGGACGGTCATCGAGGCGGCATGGCGGGTGAGCGCCCATGTCAGCATCTCGCGCACGTAGAACTCGGGCTCGATCGCGCACCGCTCGACGAGCTTGCCGATGAACTCCGGGTCGGGCGCCGTGCCGGCCGCGAGGGCCGCCTGCAGCCGGACCGACGAGCTGGCGTGGTCCAGCGCCTGAAGAACGTGCATGGTGTTCGGGTCCTCTTTCGACGTGATCACGGGGACCCCCTCCTCGGCCACAGTGAAGGGCTTGCCACCGTGTCAAGGTCAAGCGGAACGGGACGGGATGTCGCGCTCCGCGGTGCCGTGGTTCGGGTGTGCCGCAGGCTGCGTACGGCGATGTCCGGTTATCGCCGGTCCGCCGTAATTGCCTGGACTGAAAACCTCCCTTGACGGGACACTTCCGACTTCCGAACCTCCGGGAGTGTGATGGGGACAACAGATACGCGAGGCCCCACGCCGGGCAGGAGCGCGGTGGTTCTGGCCCTGCGCCGCTACGGCCGGGAACTCCTGCGCCTGCGACGGCATGCCTTCCCCGCGCTGCTGTTGCCGGCCGTGGGCAACATCGGCACCCGCTACGTTGCCCCGCTGCTGATCGCCAAACTGGCGGGGCAGGCAGCCGAGGACGGCGGTCTCACCCTCGCCTCGGCCCTGCCGTACGTCCTGGGCTTCGGCGCGACGCTGCTGCTCGCCGAGGCCGTGTGGCGGATCGGACAGCACTGCCTGAACCGCGTGGACGCCCTCGGTATGGAGCACCTGTACGTGAGCGGCATGGACGAACTCCTGGCCCAGGACGCGGCGTTCTTCCACGACAACTTCGCCGGCTCCCTGACCAAACGGGTGCTCAGCTTCGGCAAGCGCTTCGAGGACTTCGTCGACACCGTGACGTACCGGATCGTGGGCAGCCTCGTCCCGCTCGTGTTCGGGGCCGTGGTGCTGTGGAGCTACGAACCGATGCTCGTGGTGGGCCTCCTCGTGATGATCGCGCTGACCGCGGTGGCAGCGACGCCGCTGATCCGGCGTCGGCAGAGACTCGTCAACGCCCGTGAGGCGGCGATGGCGCGGGTCTCCGGCCACGTCGCCGACAGCCTCATGAACATGGAGACCATCCGCGCGTTCGCGGCCGAGCGCCGGGAGGCCGAGGAACACCGCAGCCGTGTCGCGGAGTCCAGGCGTCTGACGCTGCGGTCATGGGACTACGGCAACCTGCGCGTCGACGTCCTGGTCGCCCCCATGTTCGTGCTGACCAACGTGCTGGGTCTGCTGGTCGCCATCGCTCTCGCCGGGTCGGGCCAGGGAGTCGAGGCGCTCGTCGTCGCTTTCACGTACTACTTCAACGCCACGGAGATCATGTTCGAGTTCAACCAGATCTACCGGCGTCTGGAAAGCTCCATGACCGAGGCCGCCCAGTTCACCGAACTGCTGCTGGACCCGCCCACCGTGCTCGACCCGGCGCGACCCGAACCGCTGGCACCGCGGGACACGGGCATCCGCTTCGAGGCGGTGACCTTCGCCCACGCCGGTGCGCAGCCGATCTTCCGAGGGCTGGACCTGGACGTGCCCGCGGGCGCGCGGATCGGCCTGGTCGGCCGGTCCGGCGGCGGCAAGACCACGCTCACCCGGCTCCTGCTGCGCATGTCGGACATCGACGACGGCCGCATCCTGATCGGCGGTCAGGACGTCAGCCGACTGCGCCAGACCGACCTGCGCTCGCTGTTCGCCTACGTCCCACAGGAACCCGCCATGTTCCACCGCAGCCTGCGGGACAACATCGCCTTCGCCCGGCCCGGCGCCACCGCCGCGGAGATCCACGCGGCGGCGGAGGCCGCGCACGTCACGGAGTTCGCCGACCAACTCCCCGACGGCTTCGCCACCCTGGTGGGGGAGCGAGGGGTCAAACTCTCCGGCGGCCAGCGCCAGCGCGTCGCCCTTGCCCGGGCCATCCTCCGCGACGCGCCGATCCTCCTGCTCGACGAGGCGACCAGCGCCCTGGACTCGGAGAGCGAACTCCTGGTCCAGGACGCCCTGTGGAGGCTGCTGGAAGGACGCACGGCCCTCGTCGTGGCCCACCGCCTCAGCACGGTCGCCGGTATGGACCGCCTCGTCGTCCTGGACCGCGGAAACGTCGTCGAACAGGGCACCCACGACCAACTCCTCGCGTCCCAGGGTGCCTACGCCAAACTGTGGCAGCACCAATCGGGCGGCTTCCTCGGCGAGAGCACCGATCCGGACCCCGCGATCCCTGTCACGAGCACCGGGTCAAAGTGACCCGGTCGAGCAGGGCACGAGGCACAGGGCCACGTCGGCAAGGGACCTGCACCGGCGCGGACGAGCTCGCCTCAACCGTCGGTCCGCCCTCGCTCGCCGGTCCCGGGGTCCCCGCCGGCCCGGAGCATCTGGCTCGCGGCCAGCTCGCGATAGAGGGCGCTGCTGACCAGCAGTTCCTCGTGGCGTCCGCCGGTGGCCGTGCGGCCGTCCTGGAGCACCACGATGTGGTCGGCGTGCTGCACTGTGGACAGGCGATGGGCGATGACCAGCAGGGCACACTCCTGGGCGACGTCCTTCAGGACGCCGGTGAGCGCCGATTCGTTGATCGCGTCGAGGTGGGAGGTGGGCTCGTCCAGCAGGAGCAGCGAAGGGCGCGCCAACAACGCTCGCGCGAGTGCGACGCGCTGACGTTCACCGCCGGAGAGGTTGCTGCCGCGCTCACCGATGACAGCGGCCAGGCCCCCGGACAGCCGGTCGATGACCTCCTCGAGCCTGGCCAGTTCGACGACGCGCCGGATCTCCGCCTCCGTGGCGTCGGGCACCGCGTAGGTGATGTTGTCGCGCAGGGTGCCGTGGACGACATGGGTGTTCTGGTCGACCACGGCGATACCGCGGCGGCAGGCGTCACGGGTGAGTTCGGTCGCGGGCCGCCCATCGAAGAGCAAGGTGCCCGCATCCGGCTCGTAGAACCGCGCTACCAGGGCGAACACCGTGCTCTTGCCGGCGCCGGACGGGCCTACCAGGGCGACCTGCCGGCGCTTCGGGACAGCGAACGAGACGCCGCGCAGAACCGGCCGCGCCGGGTCGTAGCCGAAGTAAACGTCGCGCAGGGCGAGGACGGGCTGCTCGTGGGAGCCGGACGGCCGGGCCGGCCGCGGTGTGGGTGCGCGCTCTTTCGGGATCTGGGGCCCGGTGGGCTCCACCGGAAGGTGGAGTGCCTCGTCGATGCGCTGGTAGGCGCCCATCCCGCGTTGGATCAGGCCCACGGCGCGGAAGACGGAGGACAGCGGCAGGACGAGGTACGAGGCGTACAGCAGGAACGCCACGAGGTCACCGAGGGAACCGGCATGACCGCCCACGCGCAGGCCGCCGACGACCAGGACGATGAGGAAGGAGCCCTGGACGGCGAGTTCGACGGCGGAGCTCATCACCGAGGCGAGCTTCGCGGTGCGCACCCCCGCCCCGTAGGCCGCCTCCACTCGGGTGCCGATGCCGGCCGCCTCGCGCTCCTCGGCGCCGTGCACGCGGACCATCGGCAGGGCGCCCAGGGCGCGTTCCATGTCGGCGGCGACGGCACCGACCGAGCCCTGCATGTGTTCGGACGCGTTCCTGATGCCCGTGAGCAGTGAGGCGACCACCACCGCCGCCGCTGCCACGGTCGCGGCGACCAGGAGCAGCAGCAGAAGGTCCAGCCACGCCATGAGGGCGATGGCGCCGATGGCGATAAGGCTTCCCGTCACGAGGTCGACCAGAGCCTGCGAGACGACCTCCCGCAGCAATGTGGTGTCGGCCGTCACCCGGGAGATGAGGTCGCCGCCCCGGTGTCTGTCGTACTCCCTCATCTCCAGCCGCAGCAGCCGATTCACCAGCCCGTGCCGGAGTTGCCGTACGACGCCTTCGCCCATCCGTTCCAGAAGGAAGCGTCCTGCGGCCCCCGTCGCCGCCTCGACGACGAAGAGCGTGCCCAGGAGTGCCAGCAGCGGCCAGATGACCTGTCCGTGGCCGCTCGCGTCGACGACCTGCTTGGCGACGAGTGGCTGGGCCAGTCCCAGGGCGGAGCCCACGAGCGTCAGTCCGGTGGCGACGGCGATGGAGCTCCGATGCCCGGCGGTGAGCCGGTACATCGTGGCCACCGCCGCCAGGGTGGACCTGTCCGCTTCGGTGACCGTGGCCCGGCCGCCGTGCGGGACCGTCACGCCCGTCATCGTTCCCCAGCGCGTGTCAACGGGCCGACTGCCACTAGCCGGGCGAAGTAGCCCTGCGGGACTCCCTCGCCGACGGGACTGCCTTCAGCCTCGATCCAGGCGTGAGCGGTGAAGGGCGGGGTGACCCGTACGCCGGTGCACCAGGTCGGCCATGTTCCGCCGAGCCGGCACAGCAGTGCCGCTCCCAGGGAGCGCGGCAGGCACCCCTTCGGTCCGGCGCAGCGCAGGCTGGCGGCGCACATGGCGTCGCGCGCGATCTGGGCCTGCGCGGTGGTCGCGGGCGCGGCGCCGCGCCGCAGGATGCCGAGCACGGTCCGGATGTGGCGGGGCGGCAGCAGGGCGAGGGCGACGGCGGGGAGCAGGACGAGGCGGGCGGTGAGGCGTCGGGCCAGGGACACCCCGGTGGGCCGCTCGAGCGCGCTGGGCGTCGTCATGAGGCGAGCCCCGAGTCGCGCAGTTCCCGTACGAGTGTCTCGACATCCTGCAGGGCCTGCGCCCGGTCGATGTCGAACTCCTGGACCAGGGCGGCGGCCGCGTCCGCCTCCTCGCCGCCGTCCAGCAGCGTCCGCACCACCACGGTGGCCGTCGGGTTCAACTCCCAGTAGGAACCTGCCTGTTCGTCCAGCAGTACCGTGCCGTAGTCGGTCTCGGCCGTGGAGACGTTGGCGCCGAACCGCAGGGGCATGTGAGGGCCTTTCTGACGTGTTGGACAGGGGTTGCGGTCAGGGTTTCGGGATACGGGCGCGGTCGCGGGTGAGTCCGCGCAGCCACACCTCCGCGGCGATCGTGGAGTAGAGGATGGCGTCGGAGAGCCCCGGGGAGGCGGGCCGCCGGGCGAGGCGGCGCAGCTCCGCGCCGTCCACCAGGCCCAGCTCCGCCAGCCGTGAGTCCTCCCACAGGGCCAGCAGGTCGGCGCGGTGTTCACGCAGCCCGTTGGAGGCGTCCATGGAGGCCGTCGCCTTGTTGCTGCGCTGCAGGCACTCCTCGGGCACGATCCCGCGCATCGCGGCGCTCAGGACGGGCTTGTACCGCCAGGGCGTGACGCGCTCGCTCGGACGTACCGCGAGACACGCCTCGATGACGCGGTCATCGAGGAAGGGAGAGGCCATCGGCAGGCCGGCGCGGGCCGCCATCCGGTCCCACTGCCGGATGACGCGGGTGCACGAGCGGATCTGCTCCAGGTCGCTGTGCACCCCACGGTCCGGATGCAGCGGAGAGGCCGTCGCCGCGGCGTCGATGAGTGCCCGGCGGGCCATCCGCTCGGCCTCCGGCGTCACCCAGCCGAACAGGCGGGGGGACATGCCCCAGCCGAGACCCGTTGCGACGGACGGGGGCAGCGGGCCCCGTAGGCCACCGGCGGCGTCGGCGAGCCACTTCCCGTACGGCCGGAAGTCGGCGAGAGCGCGGAGCGTGCCGCCGAGCGGCCATTGCCACAGCGCCCGGAAGCCGCGCAACTGGCGCAGGGCGAACAGCGGACGGGTGCGCAGCAGCCGGTGGTAGTACGCCTCGGAGCACCATGCCACGTGGTCGCCGCCGATGCCGGTCAGGTGCACCCGGCTGCCTCGTGCGGCCAGGCCGGGCAGGTGGTGCAGGACGCGGGAGCGGTCCATGACGCCGATGGTGGGCTCGTCGAGGAGGTCGTCGATGCCGAGTAGATCCTCGTAGACCAGCGGCGAGGCGTCGGCGTCCCAGACCACGTGCTCGACGTCCGGCAGGTGCCCCATCGCCCGCTCGGCCCAGGCCAGGTCGGTGTCCGCCGGATCCCGGCCCGGCCATGTACTGGCCACCACGCGGGCGGGGGAGCGGTCGGCCAGGAAGCAGACCGAGGTCGAGTCCAGGCCGCCCGACAGGTCGCAGCTCACCACGCCGCCTTGACGGGTACGCGCGTCGACGGCCTCCTGCAGTGCCCTACGGATCAGGGGCGCCGCTTCGGTGAGCGGTTGGACCGGCTCCGGTGGCGTCCACCACCGGGTGTGCCGCACGGTGCGCCCGTCCGCCGCGACGACCACGGCGTCCTGCGGAGGAACGGCGGTGACCGCGCGCCACATTGAGGTCTCGAACAGCGGATACGGGGTGGGCCACAGCAATCGGACGGCCAGTTCCTCCACGTCGGGCTCCAGGCCCAGGACGGTGGCCAGCAGGTCGGCGCGGGTCGCGGCCACGCGCACGCCGTCGATCGCCGCGTGGAAGACGAGTCGCAGTCCGGAGGCGGTGCCCTGGACTCTGATCTGTCCGTCGAGGGCGCCGATGAGGTGGAAACTGCCGGGGAGGGACCGGGCCAGCGCGTCGAGCTCCGCGAGATCGCGCAAGCGTGCGGCCCGGCGCCGCAGATCGTCGGCGTCGATCGGACAGCAGCCGATGACGGCGAGGGAGGCGCCGCCGGCGCTGGCCGTGACTACCTCGTCGTCGTGCCAGTGGCCGACCAGCCACGGCCGACCCGACGCATGCGCGAGGGTCCGGCTTCCGGGGCGGGCGAAGGAGCGGGCCGCGGCGGCCGCGTCCGCACGGTCGGTGAAGACCGCGAAGTGCGCGTCGCCGGGGCCCGTCCCCGCACTTTCGTGCAGTTCAGTCATGACGTCGGGTCAGAGACCGTCGGTCGTCAGTTCTTGCTCAGGATCAGCCGGTCGTTCCCGGCGCGCCCAAGGAGCCCCGTGTCCTTCCGGAAGGAACCGAGCCGGACGAGCGTCGGTGCCTCGTAAGCCTTCTTCATGACTACTCCTCACGTGCAGGTTGCGCGACCACATCCCTGACCGACGGTCCAGCGGACTGGCCGATGTGCCGTCGGTCGGCCCGGGGTTCATCGGGAACCCGGGCCAGGAAGTGGGCGCAGCAATAGCTAGCTGCAGAGCACGCGATCAAGGCAAGACCCTTTGAGGAGTTCGGATGATATGCAAATTCCCAATTCCCCTGGGTTCTGCACCCGATCCAATTCCACCCGACGCCGGCGCCATATTGTTGTGTGACCTGGGGGTACGCATGCGCGAATGAACGTTTTGACTTGCGTTTCCGGCAGTTGCTCGCCGCACCTGCCACGACGCGTCCGACGGCCGCCACGGGCGGGCGCCGCCGGGGCGCACTTCGCGCCCTCGATGTGCTCCCCTTCGCGCAACCCAAGTTCAGGCTCTAGAAGAAGCCAAGTTTCCGAGGGCTGTAGGAACAGAGAAGATTCTTGGTCTGCTGGTAGTGCTCCAGCATCATCTTGTGCGTCTCCCGCCCGATCCCCGAACCCTTGTAGCCGCCGAACGCCGCGTGCGCCGGGTAGGCGTGGTAGCAGTTCGTCCAGACGCGGCCCGCCTGGATCGCGCGGCCCGCGCGGTACGCGGTGTTGGCGTCGCGGGTCCACACGCCGGCGCCGAGGCCGTACAGCGTGTCATTGGCGATCTTGATGGCGTCGTCGAAGTCGTCGAAGGACGTCACGGAGACCACAGGGCCGAAGATCTCCTCCTGGAAGATCCGCATCCTGTTGTTTCCCTCGAAGATCGTCGGCTGGACGTAGTAGCCGCCCTTGAGTTCACCGTCGTGCTCGATCCGCTCACCGCCGGTGAGCACCCGGGCCCCCTCCTGCCGACCGATGTCGAGGTAGGAAAGGATCTTCTCCAACTGGTCGTTGGACGCCTGCGCGCCGATCATCGTGTCCGTGTCGAGCGGATGACCGGTCTTGATCAGCTCGGTGCGGGCGACCGCCGCCGCCATGAAGTCGCCGTAGTGCCCGTTCTGGACGAGGGCCCGCGACGGACAGGTGCACACCTCGCCCTGGTTGAGCGCGAACATCGTGAAGCCCTCGAGCGCCTTGTCGCGGAAGTCGTCGTCCGCCCGCCACACGTCCTCGAAGAAGATGTTCGGGGACTTGCCGCCGAGTTCGAGCGTCACCGGGGTGATGTTCTCCGAGGCGTACTGCATGATCAGCCGGCCGGTCGTGGTCTCCCCGGTGAACGCCACCTTCGCCACCCGCGGGCTCGACGCCAGCGGCTTGCCCGCCTCCACACCGAAGCCGTTCACGACATTGACGACACCCGGCGGCAGCAGATCGGCGATCAGGCTCAGCCAGAAGTGGATGGACGCCGGGGTCTGCTCGGCCGGCTTGAGCACGACCGCGTTGCCCGCCGCCAGCGCCGGGGCGAGCTTCCATGTCGCCATCAGAATGGGGAAGTTCCACGGAATGATCTGCGCGACCACGCCGAGCGGCTCATGGAAGTGGTACGCCACCGTGTCGTCGTCGATCTCGCTCAGCGAACCCTCCTGCGCCCGGATCGCTCCCGCGAAGTAGCGGAAGTGGTCGATCGCCAGGGGGATGTCGGCCGCCAGCGTCTCGCGCACCGGCTTGCCGTTCTCCCAGCTCTCGGCGACCGCGAGCGCCTCCAGGTTCGCCTCCATCCGGTCGGCGATCTTCCGCAGGATGTCGGAGCGCTCCGCCACCGACGTACGGCCCCACCCCGGGGCGGCCGCGTGCGCCGCGTCCAGCGCCCGCTCCACGTCCTCCGCCGTACCGCGCGCGATCTCGGTGAACGGCTGCCCGTTCACCGGTGAGGGGTTCTCGAAGTACTGCCCCCGAACCGGCGGCACGTACTCGCCGCCGATGAAGTGGTCATAGCGCGACTGGTAGGAGACGATCGCGCCCTCGGTCCCGGGTGCCGCGTAACGGGTCATGCCGGCCTGCCTCCCTGCAACAGCGCTGCCCGCCGTTGGACAGCTCTCGCCGCGAGGCTAGGCAGGGCGAGGTTGCAAGGACGTTGCGCGGAAAGGGGGCCTGCGGTGAGGTGCGGGTCCGGTGGTGCGCGTACGACGTTCAGCGCGCCGTCCGGCTCGGTGGAGCCGCCAGCTCCGCCTCCAGGGCCGCCAGGCGGGAGCGCACCGACGCCGTCGGGCGTACGGCCGCCAGCGCTCGCCACACGTCGAGGTCGTCCTCGCCCCAGGGCGCGTGCGCCCAGTCCGCCAGCAGGTCGGGGTCCCGGTGGGCGATCAACGCCGTACGCAGTCCGTCGGCCACCCGGCGCCTGATCCGTGCCACCGCAGGGGCCTGGGAGCCGGGCAGCAACGGCCCGCGGTACGACGTCGCCGCCGCGCTGACCGCCCCCGCCGCCAGCCGCCGCTCGACCAGGGAGACGTCGGACTCCACCGGCACGGTGAGCCGGTACGGCCGCGAGCCCAGCAGACCGGGGCCGAGCGTCCGCCGCAGCCGCGCGAGTTCGGCCCGCAGCGTCACCGGCGTCACCGACTCATCCTCGTACAGCGCGCACAGCAGCTCGTCACCGGTCAGGCCCTCCGGGTGCCGGGCGAGCAGCACGACGATCTCGCTGTGCCGTCGGCTGAGCCTGATCCTGCGGCCGTCCGTGATCAGTTGGGCCTCGTCTCTGCCCAGCGCGGACAGCTCGTGCGTGTCGGCGGCGGGCGCCGCCGGGAGGAGCAGGGCCAGTTGGGACTCGGCCGCCCGCGCCACCGCCTGCACGAAGCCCAGGCTGTGCGGATGCGCGAGACCGTCACCGCCGGTGATGTCCACGGCCCCGAGCACCCGCCCGGTGCGCGGATCGTGCACCGGCGCCGCCGCGCACGTCCACGGCTGCACCCGCCGGATGAAGTGCTCGGCCGAGAACACCTGCACCGGCCGGTCCACCGCGACCGCCGTACCCGGGGCGTTCGTCCCGACCGCCGTCTCCGACCAGCGCGCCCCGGGGACGAAGTTCATCCGCCCCGCCTGTCGCCGGGTGGAGGCGTGCCCCTCGACCCACAGCAGCCTGCCGTGCTCGTCGCACACCGCGAGCAGATGCTCCCCGTCCGCCGCGAACGAGCCCATGAGTTCCCGGAACAGAGGCATCACCCGGGCCAGCGGATGCTCCGCCCGGTAGGCACCGAGGTCGCCGTCCCCGAGCTCCACGCTCGCCGTGCCGTCCGGCCCGACGCCCGCTCTCGCCGAACGCCGCCACGAGTCGGCCACCACGGCACGCACCGGCTTCGGCACGGTGCCCGCCGCCGTGAACGTCTCATGCGCGCGGCGCAGCATCCGCGCGCGCTCGGCAGGGTCGGCCCCCGGCTCCAGGGCCACCCATGGATCGGTCAACTCGGCCTCCCGGACGGCGATGCGGCTGGGGACATCGTCACTCCGAGTACGCGCGCGGACAACCGTTTCGACCGTCGTCACTCGAACGACGAGCCGCTTGGCTCGAACGACGGGCCGCTTGGCTGGAACGACGGGCTGCTTGGTTCGGTCGACGGGCCGGTTGTCTCGCTCAGGCGGCCTTGACGAGCCGGATGTAGCGCCCCCAGTCCCAGCGCGGCCCGGGATCGGTGTGGTCGGTGCCCGGCACCTCGTAGTGCCCGATGATGTGTCTCCTGTCTCTGGGAATGCCGTGCCTGGAGCAGATCGCCGCGGTCAGCGCCGCCGACCTCTCATACATCGCGTCCGTGAAATACGCGGGCCGGTCCACCCACCCTTCGTGTTCGATGCCGATGCTGCGCGTGTTGTAGGCCCAGTTCCCCGCGTGCCAGGCGATGTCCGACTCCCGGACGCACTGCGCCACATGTCCATCGGCGGAACGGACGACGTAGTGCGTGGACACCTTCTTCCTCGAGTTCTGGAAGACGCGCAGGGTGCCGGCGAAGTCGGTCTGTGTGACATGGACGATCACCAGGTCGATCGGGTACTCCGCAGGCCGTCGCGCGGTGGTGAAGTTGGCGCTGCTCGCCCGCTGCCATTCGGCACTGGGGTGGTCGGGGGCCTGGATCTGGGCGTCGGCCTGCGGGCCGGGGAGCAGCCCGTACGGTAACGCGGCCAGTGCGGCGCCCTTCAACAGTCTTCGTCTGTTGGTCCGGGGTCGTGCCTGTTCCATGCGGAAGGTGCGCCTCTCTGCCGAGGGGGTGGGGCGGGGTGGAGTGGTCGCAGGGGTGGGTTGGTCGAGGACTGGGGCGGTCAGCTCGACAGTGCCGCCGCGGTCTCGCGCAGCCGCGCGTGCACTCCGCGGTGCGTCTCGCGCTCGGGCAGCCACTGCTTGCGGAGCTTGGCGACGCAGGTGTAGTTGGTGTCGCACACATTGGCCAGCGGCGACTCGACGGCCTGGGTGGCGAACTGGTACGCGTCCAACTCGCTGAAGCCGTAGTCGCGGACGAGCCACTGCACCAGATCGAGCTGGGATATCCGGAACGCGTCCTCCAGCGGGCGAGCCGAACCCGTGGAGATGATGTGCGTGTCCGACTCGATGCGCGGCCACGGGGTGGCGATCCCCTTGAGCAGTTCGACGATCACCATGGTGTGCATCGCGCACTCGACGGCGACTCCGCAGGTCTCGCCCTCGCCTTGGCGGGCATGGCCGTCTCCGAGACTGAGCAGCGCGCCCTCGACGTTCACCCCCAGATAGCAGGTGACGCCGGCCCGCATCTCGGGTGTGTCCATGTTCCCGCCGTGCGCGTCCGGCACCAGCGCCGAGCGGACCTCCAGGTTGGCGGGGGCGACCCCGACGGTTCCGTGCATCGGGTCCATCGGCAGTTCGGCCTCGAAGGCGCTGTCGTGAGCGCGGAAGAGGGCGGTGCGCCGGGTTCTGTCCAGCTGCCAGATCCAGACCGTCTCGGGCAGCGGCGGCTGGAGGGTGGCCGTGGTGTGCGTGGAGGTGAGGGCGCCGAACAGGGGGACGGTGGTGGACGCCGCCCAGTCGCGGGCCGGTTCGATCGAGACGAAGTGCACGGCGACGGTGTCCCCGGGCTCCGCGCCCTCGATGTGGAAGGGACCGGTCTGCGGGTTGAGGAAGGGGAACTCGCAGACCTCGGAGACCAGGTCCTTCTCGGACCTGATCCGGCCCCCGAAACAGTCCTCCGTGTAGAGGTCCAGCACTGTGCCGGGCGCGATCCGCGCCACGGGCGGCACGCCGCCGAACGTCCAGGCGTACTCGCCGGGTTCGGGTCGGACGGTCAGGATCCGGGGGTCGCTCATCGCCGCACAGCTCCGTTCTGCCACAGGCCACACATCACGGGCCCCGGATCGCAGGTCTCCGGGGTGCAGGGGCCGGGAGCGCCCCCGCGTGAATCACGGTACGGGCCGGAGGGGCGGGGCAGCGGTAAGCGCTACGGATCCGTGGACACGGGCCAGGTTGTGGAAAACTCGGCCGCTCGTGTGGGTGAAGCGCAGCTGGTGCAGGCGCCGTTGTGGTGAAGCGCAGCTGGTGCCCGGGCCGGTGAGGCTGTGGGCTCAGCCTCTGCCCGCCACCGCCGCCGGATCGTCCAGCACCCCCCGCACCACCCAGTGCGCGGCCCCCAGCAGCGGCCCATCGGAACCCAGTCGCGACACGGACACAGGACAGGGCGCCCCCGCCGTACGCCCCTCCAACTCGGCCTCCAGGGAGGGCAACAGCCACGGCGCGAGCCCGGCCAGCGCCCCGCCGAGCACCACGCTCTCGGGGTCCAGCAGATTCACCGCCCCGGTCAGCGCCACCCCGAGCGCGGCCCCGGCGTCGCGCAGAGCACGTCGTACGGCCGTATCTCCCTCTGCCGCCCGCCCCGCGAGCAGCCCCACGCGGTCCTCGCCCGGTTCCAGCCCCGCCGCCCGCAGCACGGCCTCCTCACCGGCGTACTGCTCCAGACACCCACGCCCCCCGCACGGACAGGCCGGCCCCTCCGGCCGGACCGGCACATGCCCCAGCTCGCCCGCGAACCCGCGGGTCCCGCGCAGCAGTTGCCCGTCCACGACGACGGCCGCGCCGATGCCGATCTCCGCGGACACATGCAGGAAGTCGGGTGGCGTGCCTTGTCCGAGCCAGAGTTCGGCGAGGGCGCCGAAGTTCGCCTCGTTGTCCACGGTCAACGGGAACTCCCCGGGCACAAGCGCCCCGAGGTCGACGTCGTGCCAGTCGAGGTTCGGGGCGCGGACGACCGTACGGCCGTCGCGTGCGACCAGTCCGGGCACGGCCACCGCCAGACCGGCGGGCCACAGCCCGTCCTGCTCGGCCTCCGCGACCACCCCGCGTACCAGCTCGGTCAGTTCCCGGATCACCGGTTCGGCCGAACGCCCCCGGTTCCCGCCGTGCCGTACCGCCCTGGCCCGCACCGCGCCGCGCAGGTCGACCGCGCACACCGCGAGGTGGTCGACGCCGATCTCGGCGCCGATGCCGGCCGGACCGTGCGCGCTGACCGCTAGCGCCGAACCGGGCCGTCCCACCCGCCCCGGCCGCTCCGGGCCGAGCTCCTCGATCAGCCCCGAGCGGATGAGCTCGTCCACGAGCGTCGACACCGCCGCGCGCGTCAGACCGATCCGGGAGGCGACGGCAGCACGGGAGAGCGGGCCCTCCGCGCTGACCGTGTGCATCACCCTGGCCAGATTGCGGCGGCGCATGCCCTGCTGGGTGTCGGGCAGCGTACGTCCGGGACCGGCGGCGTGCGGCTCGTGCGGCGCCCGGCCGGGACCGGCCGGTTGCGGGTCGTGCGCGCGTCCGGGACCGGTCGGGTGGGGCTCGTGCAGGGGTGCGGTCATGCCTCCGTCAGTCCTCGGTGTGATCAGCGGGTCCCCGGCTCCAGCAGCGGGGCCGCGTCGGAGAGTACCCCGGCGATCCTGGCCAGGGTCTCCTCGTCCCGTTGCACCGCCTCCAGCACCGGCCCCGCGGTCGTGTTCCAGCGCCGGGCGACCGCGCCCGGATCCTCGCCGGTCAGCAGTCCGGCCGCCTGGGCCGCCGCGCCGAGCGCGACCAGCTCCTTGGCGTCGGGCACCTGCACGGGACGGCCCGAGAGCCGTCGTACGGTCTGCTGCCAGGCCGCGCCGCGCGCGCCGCCGCCGATCAGGAGCAGCGGGGCCGAGCGGTCCGCGTCCGGGTCGAGGACCAGGTCCAGTGCGCCGAGCAGGGAGTGAACGGCACCGTCGTAGGCCGCTTGGAGGAGCTGTCCGGCGGTCGTGTCGTGGCGCAGGCCCAGGAGCAGGCCGGCGGCGTTCGGCAGGTTCGGGGTGCGCTCGCCGTCCAGGAACGGCAGCAGGGTGACGTCGGCGGCGGGTTCCACCGCCTCGCGGTCCAGGCCCAGCAGGGCCGCCACCCGGTCGACGGCGAGCGTGCAGTTCAGGGTGCAGGCCAGCGGCAGCCAGTCGCCGTGTGCGTCGGCGAAGCCCGCCACCGTGCCGGAGGGGTCGGCCGGGCGGTGCTTGGCGACGGCGTACACCGTGCCGGAGGTGCCGAGGCTGAGCACCGGGGTGCCGGGACGCAGACCGAGGCCGAGCGCGGCGGCGGCGTTGTCGCCGGTTCCGGGGGCGACCAGGGTGCCCTTGGAGAACGGCAGGTCGTGGTGTTCGCGGACGGTGCCGGCGACCTCGCCGGGACGCACCACGCGCGGGAGCAACGCGGGGTCGAGGCCCACATGGGCGAGGGTCTCCTCGTCGTACGACTCCGTCCCGGACGCCCACCAGCCCGTCCCGGAGGCGTCGCCGCGGTCGGTGGTGCCCTGGCCCGTGAGGCGCTCGGTGAGGTAGTCGTGCGGCAGCCGGACCGCCTTCGTCGCGCGGACGGCCTCTGGTTCGTGCTCGGCCAGCCACGCCCACTTCGTCACGGTGAAGGACGCCCCGGGCACGCTTCCCGTGCGCTCGGCCCAGGCCTTCGGGCCGCCCAGTTCGTCGATGAGACGGCGGGCCTGCGGCGCGGAGCGGACGTCGTTCCAGAGCATGGCCGGGCGGACCGGTTCGCCCCGCTCGTCCAGGGTGACCAGGCCGTGCTGCTGGCCGCCGATCGACACCGCGGCGGCCTCGTGCGCCGCGTCGCCGCACTGGCGCAGTGCCTCGCACAGGGCGTCCCACCACTGGCGGGGGTCGGACTCGCGGCCCGCCCCGGAGGAGACGGTGTGCGGGGCCTGGCCGCTCGCGACGACTTGCCCGGTGGCCGCGTCGACGACGAGGGCCTTGGTGCTCTGGGTGGACGTGTCCACGCCGACGACGAGCGGTCCTTCGGCTGCTGACATCGGGCTCTCCTCGGGTGCGTGCGGCTCGGGGCGTCGCAGGTGCGGCTCGGGTCCTCTGGACGGGGCGTGTCCCCGGTCGAGGACAACTGTTCTCTTCCCAGAGATGCCTTGGCATACTAATTTGTAAACGGCCATGACGAAATAGTCGGCAGCAAGCAACTCGCAGCAGGCAAGGAGCCGCGGCATGAACTACCAGCCCACCCCCGAGGACAGGTTCACCTTCGGCCTGTGGACCGTCGGCTGGCAGGGACGGGACCCCTTCGGCGACGCCACCCGTCGCGCCCTCGACCCGGTCGAGACGGTGCAGCGCCTGGCCGAGCTCGGCGCCTACGGCGTCACGTTCCACGACGACGACCTGATCCCCTTCGGATCCTCCGACACCGAGCGTGAGGCGCACATCAAGCGCTTCCGGCAGGCCCTCGACGCCACCGGCATGACCGTGCCGATGGCCACCACGAACCTCTTCACGCACCCCGTCTTCAAGGACGGCGCCTTCACCGCGAACGATCGTGACGTGCGTCGTTACGCCCTGCGCAAGACGATCCGCAACATCGACCTCGCGGTCGAGCTGGGCGCGAAGACCTACGTCGCCTGGGGCGGCCGCGAGGGCGCCGAGTCCGGCGCCGCCAAGGACGTGCGCGTCGCCCTGGACCGCATGAAGGAGGCCTTCGACCTCCTCGGCGAGTACGTGACCTCCCAGGGCTACGACCTGCGCTTCGCCATCGAACCCAAGCCGAACGAGCCGCGCGGCGACATCCTGCTGCCCACCGTCGGGCACGCGCTGGCCTTCATCGAGCGCCTGGAGCGCCCCGAGCTGTACGGGGTGAACCCGGAGGTCGGCCACGAGCAGATGGCCGGACTGAACTTCCCGCACGGCATCGCGCAGGCGCTGTGGGCGGGCAAGCTGTTCCACATCGACCTCAACGGCCAGTCCGGCATCAAGTACGACCAGGACCTGCGCTTCGGCGCCGGTGACCTGCGCTCCGCCTTCTGGCTGGTCGACCTGCTGGAGAGCGCCGGTTACGCCGGACCGCGCCACTTCGACTTCAAGCCGCCGCGGACCGAGGACCTGGAGGGCGTCTGGGCGTCGGCCGCGGGCTGCATGCGCAACTATCTGATCCTCAAGGAGCGCGCGGCAGCCTTCCGCGCTGACCCGGAGGTCCAGGAGGCGCTGCGGGCCTCGCGTCTGGACGAACTCGCGCAGCCCACCGCGGGCGACGGCCTGCAGGCCCTGCTCGCCGACCGCACCGCCTTCGAGGAGTTCGACGCCGAGGCGGCCGCCGCGCGCGGGATGGCCTTCGAGCGGCTCGACCAGCTGGCCATGGACCACCTGCTGGGGGCGCGTGCCTGACTGCCGGGGGCGCGTGCCTGAGCGGGGCACGCGCGCGTACGGCGCCACACGTTGACTGGGTCGCGTGTGGCGCCCTGGCTCGTGGAATGCGGCGGAATGGTGTCGTCCACGGCATGGACCGGTACCAACTCCGGCGAGCCGCTCGCGGGATCACAGCCGGGAGGCGACGCTGTGCCGTATGGCCATGCCTCCCGTACCTCCCCAGCCGCCCGGTCCGCCGCCGGGCGACACGCCGCCCCCGGGGGGCGGTTACGGCCCGCCGAACGACGGCTTCGGACCGCCGAACGACGGCTTCGGCCCGCCGTCCTACGACGGACCGCCGCCGGGCGAAGGCCCGGGGCGCCGCCGTGGTCCGCTCCTCGCCCTGCTCGCGGTGATCCTGGTGGCCGCGGCGGTCGCCGTGGTGGTGCTGCTGGGCTCCGGCAGCGACGACTCCCCGGAGGACAAGTCACCCGCCGAGAGCAGCACCGGCCCGTCGCCCAGGCCGTCCTTCAGCATCCCCACGGAGCTGCCCAGCAGACTGCCGAGCGAGCTGCCCACGTCACTGCTGCCGTCGGGATTCCCCACTGAGCTGCCGAGTGAGCTGCCCAGTGACCTGCCGAGCGAGATCGAGTCGCTGCTGCCGGACCTCGACGAGGTCGACCTGCCCTGAGCCAACGGCACGCGTGCGTGGCGGAAGTGAAACGCCACGCACGCGTGCAAGGACGTTCGCCGTCAGATGCCGTGCGGCAGACGGACGTAGAGCACCTTCGTCTCGATCCCGCTGTCCACCAGCCGGCCCTGCGCGTCGAACGCGCCCGTCCCGTCGGTCATCCCGAAGTCGTTGTCGTTGATCAGGGCCAGCGTGTCGCGGTCCACGCGCGCCACGCCCTCGATCTTGCCGGGCACTTCGGCGACCGTGCCCAGGTCGACGACGAGTTTCTTGGCGAGGACGGGCACGCCCGCGGCGGCCGGGTCGTCGAGCTGCTCCAGCGACGGGGACGTCGTGGCGTCGTCCCACGGGCCGCCGAGGATGTCCGCGTCCTCGTCCAGCCGGACCAACTGCAGCCGGGCCGCCTTGTCCGTGCGCTCCTCCACCAGGAGGCGGTTGCCGCCGACGGCGACAACCGAGGAGATCTTCAGCTCGGAGGGGTCGTCCTCGCTCGGGTCCACCACGTTCACCGGGTCGAAGCGGTACGCGTACTCGGCGGTGACCGCCTGCTTCTTCGGCGAGAAGCGCAGCAGACGGGTCGTGCGGGAGGACTCCCCGGCATCCGCGTCGGGCAGGGAGAGCGGGCTCTGCACGGCCATCACGAGGTCGCCACCGGGCAGCTGGGCCAGTCCCTCGAAACCGCGGTTGATCTTTCGGTTCAGCAGTACGGCGGGCAGCGCCTCGACCACCGGGTAGTCGGCACCGGTGAGGTTCAGCCCTTCGGGCACGTAGCGCGTGAGGACCTTCCCGCGCGCGGAGACGTGCACCAGCGACGGCGCGTACTCGTCGACCAGCCAGAAGGAGCCGTCCTTGGCCCGCACGATGCCCTCGGTGTCCAGGCCGTTCGGGTTGTACGACAGCGGCGTGCTCGCGTCGTAGGAGTACGGCGCCTCGTCACGGCCCTGCTGGTTGGGCAGCCCCGTGACGGGCTTGCCGGAGGAGGTGGTCAGCGGGATCGCGTCGATCACCCGCACGGAGTCGCCGGAGACGCGGATCTTGACGATCGCCGGGTCGAAGCCGGGCACCGGGAAGGTGCGGCGCTTGGTGCCGTCCACCTTGATCTGGCCGTTCGGTCCGCGGTCGGTGACAGTCCAGAACTCGCCCTTGCGGCCCGTCGGATAGATGTCGCTGCCGATGCCGCCCAGGTCGACACCGCGGTCGTCGGCCACCGTGCCGGGCAGCAGCGTGTTGCTGAACGCGCCGAGCGGTATGTCGCCGAGGGTGGCGCTGCCGACGACACGGGCGTCCTCGGACGGGGTGCCCACCGCCTGCCCGGTCGCCGAGAGGACGGCCAGAACGGCGAGGGGGACGCCCGCTGCGACGGAACGGTGGACGCGGCGCCGGCCGGTGGCGTGCGGGGACATCAGGGCCTCCTGGGGACCAAGTTCGGCTATCAGCGGCCAGATTTGGGCCCCGCGCGGAACGCGGCGCGACGAACGGATGAACGCGGGACGTCGGCCACTCGTCGAGCCGCACCTTTCCTGTGGGCGCACTCAGGGCCGCACCCGTCCCGGGCCCGTATTCGGGCCTCACCTCGGGGACACCGCCAGCCCTGGATGCCTCATGGCGGATCCACCCGCTTGGGTTCCCCTGCGGGCTCGAGGTCACCGCTCAGGCGCCGGCTCCGCCGTGGCCAGCGCCGTGGCCGGGTCCTGGGCCGGGCCGCCCGCGGGTACCCAGCGGCCGCGCTCCTTGCGGTACGGCCACCAGCCGCCGTCCCGTCCCAGCCGCACCTGGCCCGAAGTGCCCACGGCCGTCCACCGGTTGCCCTTGGCCCGCAGCTGCGGACGCTCATCCTCCTCCCAGGCCGCTTCCAAGGCGGCACGCGCGCGTGCGAGGGTTTCGCCCTCCACGGCCCACTCCTCTTCCAGTACGGCGAGCGCGGCCACCCCGCCCAACTCCCACGCTTGTACGGCGAGGGCCAGCTGCTCCCGGCCGCGCCCCTCGGCGAGACGCTCCGCGACCGCCGGCACGGGATCCCCGGCGGCCAGCCGGACAGCGTCCTGGCTGAGGGGCAGATCAAGGTCGAGCGCGGGGTGTTCCGGACCGGAGCGCAGTGCGTCGGCGAGCATCCGGTGCGCCCGTACCGCGGTGCGGGCGGCGAGGTGTTCCAGGGCTTCGGCGTCTACGCCGGACGGGGGAGCGGTCTCGGTGTCGAGCGAGGGCGGCACACCGGGCTCAGCCGGGAGTTCGGGCAGGTCCGGCAGCGGCGGCAGGATGTCCCCGGCCGCAAACGCCTCCTCGGCGTCCACCCCCTCCGGTTCGGACGCCTCCTCGGCGGGAGCGGTGCTGCGCGCCTGAAGGTCCTCCAGCAGGTCGCGTTCGCCTCTGCCACGCATCAGCAGCAGCACGAACGGGTCCTGGTCCAGCAGCCGCGCCACCTGGTAGCACAGGGCCGCCGTGTGGCCGCAGTGGTCCCACGCCCCGCAGTCGCACTCAGGCTCCAGGTCGCCCATCCCAGGGAGCAGTTCGACACCGGTGGCCGCCGCGTCCTCGACCAGGTGCGGTGGCATGTCCCGGTCCAGCAGCGCCGCCACATGCCCGGCCCGCTCGACGGCCATCTCCAGAAACCGTTCCCACTGGTCGTCGGAGAGCCGCTCCAGCAGCACGTCCGCGCGGTGGCGCGTGCGGTCGCGGTCCTGGACCACGGCCGTGATGCGTCCTGGGCGCACCGACACCGCTCCCACGCCTCCCGCGCGGGCGAGCCTGCGACCGGCCTTGAGCTGTTGCGGATCCAGCGCCGTGTCCTCCAGCGCCTGCAGCCAGGCCCGGCCCCACCAGGTTTGCGCGAAGCCCCTTCCGTGCGCGGCGGGCATGGCCGCGAACGTGCGCTCCAGGTTCTCGTCGTCGTCTCGGTTCATCGTGCGCCCCCTCGCAGTTCCACCAGATCGGCCAGCTCCGCGTCCGTCAGCTCCGTCAGCGCCGCCTCACCGGAGCCGAGCACGGCGTCGGCCAGCTCCTGCTTGCGGCTGAGCATGTCGGCGATACGGTCCTCGATGGTCCCCTCCGCGATCAGCCGGTGCACCTGCACCGGCCGCGTCTGACCGATCCGGTACGCGCGGTCGGTGGCCTGTGCCTCCACCGCCGGGTTCCACCAGCGGTCGTAGTGCACGACGTGCTCGGCCCGGGTGAGGTTCAGACCCGTGCCGGCCGCCTTCAACGACAGCAGGAAGACCGGCACTTCACCGTCCTGGAAGCGGCGCACCAGCTTCTCGCGCTCGGCGACGGGCGTACCGCCGTGCAGGAACTGCGACGCCACCCCGCGAGCCGCCAGATGCCGTTCGACGAGGCGCCCCATGCGCACGTACTGGGTGAAGACCAGGACGCCCGCTCCCTCGGAGAGGATGGTGTCGAGGAGTTCGTCCAGCAGCTCCAGCTTCCCGGACCGGCCCGCGATCGAGGGGCGGTCCTCCTTGAGGTACTGCGCGGGGTGGTTGCAGATCTGCTTCAGGCCCGTCAGCAGCTTCACGATCAGTCCGCGCCGCGCCATGCTGTCGGCCGCGGCGATCTCCGCGAGCGTTTCGCGTACCACCGCCTCGTACAGCCCCACCTGTTCCTTGGAGAGCGACACCGCGTGGTCGGTCTCGGTCTTCGGCGGCAGTTCCGGCGCGATTCCCGGCTCGGACTTGCGGCGGCGCAGCAGGAAGGGGCGGATCAGACGCGCGAGCCGTTCGGCCGCGGCAGGGTCCTGGCCGCTCTCGACGGACTGCGCGTACCGCGTGCGGAAGGTGCCGAGGCGGCCGAGCAGGCCGGGAGTGGTCCAGTCGAGGATCGCCCACAGTTCCGACAGGTTGTTCTCCACCGGAGTGCCGGTGAGGGCCACGCGCGCGCGTGCGCCGATGGAACGCAGCTCCCGCGCGGTCGCCGAGTAGGGGTTCTTCACGTGCTGGGCCTCGTCGGCGACGACCATCCCCCACGGCACCTCGGCGAGCCGGCGCGCGTCCAGCCGCATCGTGCCGTACGTGGTGAGCACGAACTCCCCGTCCTGCGGCGCGTCCAGACCGCGCCGGGCGCCGTGGAAGCGCCGCACGGGAGTGCCGGGGGCGAACTTCTCGATCTCGCGCTGCCAGTTGCCCATCAGCGAGGTCGGACACACCACCAGCGTGGGACCGGCCGAGGAGGCGTCGGTCTGCCTGTGCAGATGCAGCGCGATCAGCGTGACGGTCTTGCCGAGTCCCATGTCGTCGGCCAGACAGCAGCCCAGACCGAGCGAGGTCATGCGGGCCAGCCAGTTCAGGCCCCGCCGCTGGTAGTCGCGCAGGGTCGCGGCGAGCGCCTCGGGATGGGCGACCGGTTCCTGCGCCTCGGGGTCGGCGAGCCGCTCCCGCAGGGCCGCCAGCCACCCCGTGGGCTGCACCTCGACCCGGCGGCCGTCCACCTCGGCCGAGCCCGTCAGAGCGGCGCTGAGCGCGTCGACAGGCGTCACCTTGCGGTCCTGCCGCCCGCGCGCCCGGCGCACCTCCTCGGGGTCGACCAGGACCCACTGGTCCCGCAGCCGCACCAGCGGTCTGTTCGCCTCGGCCAGCCGGTCCAGATCCTCTCGGGTGAGCCGCTGATCGCCCAGCGAGAACCGCCAGTCGAAGGCGAGCAGGGCGTCGGCCGACAGAAACGACGGCGTGTCCGACGTGAGCTTGGCCGGGCCGGTCTCGTCGTCGTGCGTGCCCGTCTGGTCGTCTGGCGGGCCGACCACCGCGCGCGCGGTCAGCTCACGGGCCAGCCCTCGCGGCCAGTGCACGTCCACCCCCGCACCGGCGAGCGCCCGGGCGCCGGTGGCGAGCAGATCCGTGACCTCGTCGTCGGCCAGCTCGACGGCGTCCGGGACGGCGGCCGAGAGCAGGGGCGCGAGCGGAGGCCACGCGCGGGCCGCGCGGTGCAGGGCCAGCAGGGCGTCCATCCGCGCGCGGGGACCGAAGGCGGAGGCACCTGCCCACACTTGGGCGGCATCGGCGACGAGCGCGCCATCGCTGACCCCGTGGACCTGGAGCACGGCGCGGAAGGTCGGCGCCGCGTCCTCGTGGGTCGTGTCGGCCAGACCGGGCACCTCGACGCGCAGGGAGAGGCGCACCCCGGCGTCGTGGCCCGCGGCGACGTCCGCCGCCCACACGCGGTGTCCCGGCAGGTGCTGCGGTTCCGGTCCCGCGTAGGCGCCCGTGCCGGTCACGAGCGGTGCCGCGGAGGTGCGGGGCAGGGTGTCCGCGACGGCGTCCAGGAAGGCGCGCAGCAACCGCTCGGGGTCGGGCAGCCGCAACGGCCCGGAGGTCTCCAGCGGGACCGCGTGCGCCTCGGGCGGCATCGCAGCGGCGAGCCGGCGGACGTGCTCGATGTCCTCATTGCCCAAGGGGCCCGCCCGCCAGGCGTCGTGGTCGGCGGGTGACAGACCGGGCAACAACAGTCCTCGCGCCACGAGTTGCAGCGCCAGGACGGCCGCTGAGCCCCAGAAGGCGCACCCGCGATGCGCCTGCTCGGAGGCACGCGCACGGACCAGGACCGGCAGCGCGGCACGCACGGGCAGCAGCACGGCGGGCACACTCACGCGCTCCACGCCGTCCGCGCCGGGGACGACCACGGACAGAGTCTCGGCCGCCCCCGCCCCGACCACGGGAGGGACGTCGCCGTCGGACCGCCAGAAGGCGACCCTTCCCGTGCGTGCCGGATCACCGGGCACGAACGCCGTGGTGCACTGGGCTAGTTCGAAGATCTCGGACGGACTTGCCGGGGAAACCGTCTGCGCAGCGATGGCAAATTCCTCAAACTTGACTACTGGGCGGAGTGGCCGAGGATACAGCACCGCCGGGCTCATTCCGGCACGACAGGGCTGTGTTCTGCATCACTGCCGTGGGAGGGTGGGCTCCAGAGGAGGACCAGTAGGGGGAACACCTCAGGGACGTCTCAGGGTCGCGGTCCGGAACCGCGGGAAGCGCGGGCCCGTTTTGAGAGCAGAGAAGCGGCAGTGCGCCGCGGAGGAGGCGACACACATGACGAGGAACCACAAGATCGCCGCAGGAGGTGCGGCGGTCGGGATCGTTCTGCTCATCTGGCTGCCCTGGTGGGCAGCGCTCCTGATCATCCTGGGCGTCCCGGCCGCCGCCTACCTCGCACTCGACCCCTCGCAGCGGCGCAGGCTGCGCCGCGCCGGCCGCAAGGAGATAGGCCGCTGAGGCGCCTGGGCCCGTACAAGTCCCGCGACCTGTACGGGCCCGGGCTCGGCCCGGTGTCCGAGCTGGGCCGGGCTCAGCGCGAGACCGGACCCGACAGTGCGCAGGAGTCGACCACGTCGCCGCTCGCGGGCCTGTCGACGGTCTGGTCTGCAGGCGGGCGTACGCCCCCTTCCACCCAGGAGACCAGCAATTCGAACGCGGACCGGTAGCAGGGCAGGATCGGCCGGAGCCGGTCCGGAAAGGTGTCGTACAGCCCATCGACATGGGTGCCGCCCTCGACCGTGTAGTAGCGGTGCAAACCGCCACGTCCCGCGGCATCCACCATGCGGGCGTACACGTCCGAGTCGGCCGCCTTGGGCAGCAGCGCGTCCAGATCACCGTGCAGGGTGATCAGCGGCCTGCCGATCCGCCCGGTCAGCGCCACTCGGGCCACCGCGCGATGAACGGCGGCCGGGCGCGACGCGTAGTCGTAGGCCGCGTCCTCGGCGCAGGGGGCGAGGATCTGCTCTGGAGTGGTACCGGCGGACGGGCCGGGGCAATGCGGGGCGTACGACGGGTCGAACTCCGCGCGGTAGATCTTCTGCGTGACGCCCCAGTAGGCCTTCTCGTGGTACGGCCACAGGAACTCGGAGCCGCGCGCGAAGCCCACGGCGTACAGATCCTGGTCCCGTGCCGAACCGAGCATGCGGGCCACGGTCGTGGGCAGCGAGGTCAACAGGTTGGGGCCCTTCGCCGTCCACAGCGCCCCCTCCCAGTCGACGCCCCCGTCGTACAGCTCGGGGTGGTTCTCCAACTGCCAGCGCGTGAGGTAGCCGCCGTTGGAGATGCCGGTGATGTACGTGCGCCGCGGGACGTGGCCGTAGCGCTGGGCCACTGCCTGGCGGGCCGCGCGGGTGAGCTGTGTGGTCCGGGTGTTCCACTCGGCCACCGCGTCACCGGGCCGCTTCCCGTCCCGGTAGAAGTCGGAGCCATTGTTGCCCTTGTCGGTCGCCGCGTACGCGTAGCCCTTGGCGAGCACCTGGTCGGAGATCGCCTTGTCCGTCGCGTACTGCCGCCGCGTGCCCGGAGCGCCGGTGACGACCAGGCCGCCGTTCCACCGCTCCGGCAGCCGGATGACGAACTGCGCGTCGTGCTTCCAGCCGTGCGTGGCGTTGAAGCGCGAGGAGTCCGGGAAATAGCCGTCGATCTGGATCCCCGGCACCCCGGACGGCACCTGGGTGCCCGCGGCCGTCAGACCCGCCTGATCGGCCAGGTCGGTGTACGGGGTGCCGGCGAGCCCCGTCGTGGTCAGGTCCGCGAGGCAGGCGCTCCGCTGGAAGGCGGCGCCGGGCACCCGCACCCGCTCGCAGTGTCCGTCCACGGCTGCCGTGGCCCCGGCGGGGGCGGGCGAGCTGAGCGCCGCCGCCGTCAGTGCGGCGGCGACGAACGGAACACCTCGGGTCAGACGCATGGTGGCCTCCAGGGCAGCGGGACAAGGAGCCGGAGATCCGGGAGCGGATCCGGGGCTGCCCCATGGTGGGGTCACACCTGAGAGCCATCTATGGGTTGGGGCCACATGGAACGGAGGCGGCGGATGGGGTGCCAGGACAAGCGGCACCGACCACGTCCTGGTGGACTCCTCACCGAACCCCCATGTGCGGTGCCGGCGGTCTCAGCTGGGCCGTACCGCCATCTTGTCGAGCGCCTCCAGCAGGCCCGGCAACTCCGGCCCGCGGCCCACCGGAAGGACCTCGCCGGGCTCGTCGTCGAGCAGCACGAACGCGATGTCGTCCGTCCTGGCCACGAGCGACCAGCCCGGACCGTCGGCGCGCAACGTGCGGGCCTCACCCGAGGCGAAGGCGGACCGGACCCGCCCGAGCGGCGGCGGGGTGTCCACGTACGCCCGCGCCTCGGCGAGGACCCGGCGGATGCCACTGTGCCCCTTGGGCTTGGCGCCACCTTCCGAAGCGTCCGGAGCCTCCGCACCTCCGGCTGCCCCTGAGGTTTCCGGCGCCTCGGAGGGCTCGGCGGGCTCTTGCGCCGCCTCCTGGCCCTCGTCCGCCTCGGACCCGCCTCCCGGGTTCGGGAAGTCCGCGTCGTCGATCTGCTCGCGCCACACCGCCCACTGAAGGGCGATCTCGTCCGCGCCCAGCCTGCGCTGAGCGGGCCCCCAGACGGAAGTGTCCGGCGGCGTCAGGGGCGGGCCCTCGGCGACGTCGGGGCCGGGGTCGTGCGGCGGGGGCACGTTGGGGGCCGCGACGGCGACCGCCAGGGGCCAGCCGGGCAGGGCCGCGACCACCGTGCGCTCGTCCGGCGACAGGTCGTACTCCATGCCGCAGTCCCAGGACGCGATGGCGACCGCGACCAGCGAGACGTCGTCGATCACGACGGTCCAGCGCGCGCCGTCCCCGTCCTGGCCGAGCACCAGCCCGTAGCCGTCGGCCAGCGGCGCGAGGCCGAGCGCCGCGCAGGCCTCCGGATAGTCGTCGCCCAGCACGCTCGGGAACTTCGCAGGCGTCAGCAGCACCGCCGTGAGCACATACAGCGCGTCGTCCTCGGCGGCGACGGCGCCCTCGTCCGTCCCGGCCATCCCAGCCTCCCCATCGGTTCGTCCATCGGCGCGCACCCTAGTGCGAGGGGAAGGCCCTTGTCACGACTCCCCAGCCCACCCGGAGCTGCAGTTTTCCGGCTGGACGGGGTGAAATCGACCTTCTGTCGTGGGGCGGGTCAGGCCGCCGGGAGCCCGAGCAGGTCCCGCGCGACGGTGCCGGGGGACTCGTCGCGTTCCCGTGCGAGGGCGATCACGGCCCGGCACGCCAGCTCGTTCACCCCGAACGACAGCGCCTCCGGGGACACCCACCCCGCGGCCTCGTCGATGCGCTCCTGGTCGTCCTCGGCGCAGGCCGAGACGTAGGCCGCGGCTGCCTCGAAAAGATTGTGCGTACGCCTGTCCTGATCGGCGCCCGGCTCCATGCGCCATGCCTCCAGGACCCTGCCCCAGGACTGTCGGACCCTGCCGAACATGCTGACCACCTTCCCCCTGCGCGGCTGCCAGGCCATCTCCTGGTATTCAACGTAGAGTTGGAGTTCCAACGGCAGAAGAGGGACGGCCCGGTCAAGGGCTGTCGGGTACCCGCTGCGAGCCCGGTACGCCGTTATTCCTCGAGCGAGGCGATCGTCTCCCGGAGCCAGCGCAGTTCCGTCCGGGAGGTGGCGCGCGCGATGGTGAGGATGCCGCGCCGGAAGGGGTCGTCGAACTCCTCGGCGCTCAGTGGCCGGTCTCCGTCGTAGAAGAAGCTCGCGGGTTCCTCCAGGAACGCGAGCCGGCGGCGCAGCACGGCCGTTTGCGCCGCCGGGTCGTCCAAGTGGCGCAGAAAGGCCAGCACGGTGAACCAGCGGTTCTCGTCGGTGATGTCCCGCTGGACGGGTTCGGCGAGCCGGCGCCGCAGCTCCCGCCCACCCTCCTCGGTGAGCGTCAGCACATGGCGCGGGGCGGCCACCGCGCCGGGCTCCGTGGCGCGCTCCAGCAGGCCCGCCTTCTCCAAGCGCTTGATCGCCGGGTAGAGCGTGCTCTCCGCGATCGGGCGCACGTGCCCGGTGAGCGCGTTGATGCGCTTGCGCAGCTCGTAGCCGTGCAGGGGGGCGTCGTAGAGGAAACCAAGGATGGCGAGCTCCAGCATGGCCATATCTTCGCGCAACCGCGCAGTTCATACATCGCTACCGCTATACATCGACCTCGATGTATTGTTCTGGACGGTGATTCCGGACGGGGAGGGCGATGTGCTGAGGCAGGCCGAGTTCGACGGCAAGGGGAGCTGCGTGCGGTGGACGGAGGCTCCGGGTGAGGAACCCGCGCGCGTGTACGTGCACGGGCTGGGGTCGGTGTCGTCCGTGTACCACGCGCACATCGCGGCCCGTCCCGAACTCGCGGGGCGGCGCAGCCTCTTCGTCGATCTGCCCGGACACGGGGTCAGCGATCGGCCGCGGCACTTCGGCTACACGCTGGAGGAGCATGCCGGCGCGCTGGCGGCCGTCCTGGACGCGGCGGGCCTGACGGGCGTCGAGCTGGTCGCGCACAGCATGGGGGGCGCCGTCGCCCTCGTGCTCGCGCACCGGCGACCCGAGCTGGTCTCGCGGCTGGTGCTGACGGAGGCGAACCTCGACGCCTTCCCGCCGCCCACCGCGGGCAGCAGCGGAATCGCCTCCTATGGGGAGGACGAGTTCGTCGAGAGCGGCCACGCGCGCGTGCTGGAGAAGGTCGGCCCCCTGTGGGCGGCCACCATGCGCCTGGCCGACCCGCGCGCCCTGCACCGCACCGCCGTCGGCCTCATCCGCGGCTCACAGCCCGTGATGCGCGACATTCTCGAAGGTCTGCCGGTCGAGCGCGTGTATCTCCAGGGCGAGCACAGCGGTGAACTGGAGGGCCGGGACGCCCTGGAGGCGGCGGGCGTGCGCGTGGTGACCGTGCCCGGCGCCGGGCACAACGTCATGTTCGACAACCCCGACGCGTTCGTGGCCGCGGTCGCCGGGCACCGGTGAGGGCTCAGCCCTCCCGTACGGCCAGTACCAGGAAGCGGTCGTCCTCGTCGACGTACGACGTCATGTGCCAGCCGGATCCGGCCAGCAGGGGCCGGAGGTTGGGCTCCGCCCGCAAGTCCTCCGGGGTGATCTGCCGCCCCTGCCTGGCCGCGAGGGCCGCTCTGCCGATCGGGTGGAACAGCGCCAGCGTGCCGCCCGGGCGCACCACCCGGGCCAACTCCCGCAGATTCTCGCCCGGTTGCGGCAGGTGCGCGATCAGTCCCGCGCCGAACACGGCGTCGAGTGACTCCGAACGCAACGGGAGCGCGGCCACGTCGGCGAGCAGCAGCTGCCCGTCCCGGCCCCTCCCGGCCCGTACGGCGGCCTCCAGCATGGCGGGGGTCAGGTCGGCTCCGACGACCACTCCCGAGGCCCCCACGGCCGCACGCAGGGGCGGCAGGGCCCGTCCGGTGCCGCAGCCGGCGTCGAGCACGCGGTCGCCCTCGCGCAGGCCGAGATCGGCGACCGCGGCCGCGTAGGCGGGACCGTCGTCGGGGAACCTGGCGTCCCAGTCGGCGGCGCGGGCGGTGAAGAACTCCTGGACGTGTGTGTGGTCGTCGCTCATGTTCGGCATGATCCCTCAACAGCGGGGGTGACACGCTCACCGACAGGGATGACGCAACGGCGTGCACGCTCGAGCGCGAGGCGATCGTTCAGGGCGGCATCCGTGTCATATTCCAACACCTTTCGAAATGCGCCCCCTTTGTGCGCCCGTGCCCCCACTAGCGTCCCGGGGCCATGGGACATCTGGACCACGCCGCCCTGGGGTGGCTGACCCCCGTGCTGTCGTACGCGATGGCCTGCATCGGCGCCGCGCTGGGCCTGCGTTGCACCGTCCGCGCCCTCGGCGCCACCGGCCGCTCGCGCCGCAACTGGCTCGTCACCGCTGCCTCCGCCATCGGCACCGGCATCTGGACCATGCACTTCGTCGCCATGCTGGGCTTCAGCGTCAGCGGCACCGATATCCGCTACGACGTGCCGCTCACCATCGCGAGCCTGCTCGTCGCCATGGCCGTCGTGTGCGCCGGTGTCTTCGCCGTCGGGTACAGCCGTGACCGCACGCGCGCCCTCGTCCTAGGCGGGCTGACCACCGGACTCGGCGTCGCCAGCATGCACTACCTGGGCATGGCGGCGGTGCGTCTGCACGGCGATGTGGACTACGACCCCGTCCTCGTCGGACTCTCCGTGCTGATCGCCGTCCTCGCCGCGACGGCGGCGCTGTGGGCGGCGCTCAACATCAAGTCGCCCGTCGCCGTCACCGTCGCCTCCCTGATCATGGGCGCCGCGGTGAGCAGCATGCACTACACCGGGATGTTCGCGGTGAGCGTGCGGGTCACGCCCGGCGGCGACATCCTGCCCGGGGCCACGGCGATGCAGTTCATCTTCCCCCTCGCCGTCGGCCTCGGGTCCTATCTCTTCCTGACCTCGGCCTTCGTCGCCCTGTCCCCGACGACAGGGGAGCGCGAGGCCTCCGCCTCCGCCCAGCGGCCGGTCGAGAGCGCCGCCCACTAGCCCGCGGGCCCGCCCCGACGAACCACTTCCGAGCGAGGAGGCCATGCGTACACCCCGTAGGACCACCGCATCCGGCGCCCAGACGCCCCCACAGCCCGCGCGCGGCCGCCGCGCGCACGCCGGACCGCCCGCCGACGAGAGCCCGGACGAGCCCGCGAGCGCGATACCGGAGGACACGTCCCCGCGCGTGGGACATTGGCGGATACGGCCGCGCACCGTGCGGGCCAAGATCGTCTGTCTGCTGATGGTGCCCGTGGTCTCGCTGCTGGCCCTGTGGGCCTACGCCACCGTCACCACGGCGCAGGACGTCTCCGGGCTACGGCAGGTCCAACGTGTCGACGCCGAGATCCGGACCCCCGTCGCGGCCGCCGTGGCCGCCCTCCAGGCCGAGCGGGCGACCGCGGTGCGGCTCGCCACCGATCCCGCCGCGTCGCCGGGCAGTGAATACAGGAAGCTCACCGAACGCACCGAGCAGGCGATCGCCGAACTGCGGCTCGGCGAGGACAACACCGTCGCCGACGCCGAGGAACTGCCAGCCGGAGTCTCCGAGCGGCTGGAGGACTTCGTCTCCGGGGCCGAGCGGCTCGGCTCGCTGCGCACCGCCGTGCTCGACGGCAGGGCGGGCTGGAGCCAGACCTACGAGCGGTACACCGAGACCATCGCGGCGGCCTTCCCCGTCGGCGGCGCGCTCGCCGGGATCCAGGACGCCGAGCTCGGCTCCGACGCGCGCGTGCTGCTCGAATTCTCCCGCGCGGGAGAGGCGCTGGCCCAGGAGGACGCGGTGCTCGTCGGGGCGCGGTTGGCCGGGAGGCTCGACGGGCAGCGGCTGCGGCTGTTCGCCGGCGCCGTCGAGACCCGCCGTACGCTCACCGAGGCCGCCGTCGCCGACCTGCGCGGCTCCGAGCGCACCGCCTGGCGCAAACTCGCCGCCGGTGGTGACTACGCCGCCGTGGGCGCCGCGGAGGACGCGGTTCTGGCCGCCGCGCCAGGAGCGCGGGCCGTCGACGCGGCACCCCAGGCCGCCTGGGACCGGGCACTCGCGCGTGTGCAGGACGAGATGCGCATCATCGAGACCGACGCCGGGCGCGGCGTCGCGGACCGGGCCGACCCGTTCACCCGCGGACTGCTCACCCCGGCCGGCGCCGCCGTCCTCCTCGGCCTCGCGGCCGTCGCCGCCTCCCTGGTGATCTCCGTCCGCATCGGCCGCGGCCTCGTCGTCGAGCTGGTGAGCCTGCGCAACAGCGCCTTGGAGATCGCCCGCCGCAAACTCCCCGAAGCCATGCGCAAACTCCGCGCGGGCGAGGAGATCGATGTCCGCGCCGAGGCCCCGCCCGGACCACCCGCGGAGGACGAGGCCGGCCAGGTCGCCGAGGCGCTGAGCACCGTGCACCGCGCCGCGCTGCGGGCCGCCGTCGAGCGCGCGGAACTCGCCAGCGGCATCTCCGGGGTGTTCGTCAACCTCGCCCGCCGCAGCCAGGTTCTGGTGCACCGACAGCTCAGCCTGCTGGACAGCATGGAGCGCCGCTCCGACGATCCGAACGAACTCAGCGACCTGTTCCGCCTCGACCACCTCACCACCCGTATGCGCCGCCACGCGGAGAGCCTGATCATCCTCTCGGGTGCCGCACCGGGACGCGCCTGGCGCATGCCGGTCTCTTTGACGAACGTCGTCCGCGCCGCCGTCTCCGAAGTGGAGGACTACGCGCGCGTGGAGGTCCGTCAACTGCCCGAGGCGGCCGTCGTCGGCGCTGCCGTCGCCGACCTCACCCATCTGCTGGCGGAACTCGTCGAGAACGCCGCCCAGTTCTCACCGCCCCACACGCGCGTGCGCATCACCGGGGAACCGGTCGGCAACGGCTACGCCGTCGAGGTCGAGGACCGGGGGCTCGGCATGGGCAAGGAGACCCTCGCCGAGGCCAACCGCCGCATCGAACAGTCCGAAGCGCTCGACCTGTTCGACAGCGACCGGCTCGGGCTGTTCGTGGTGAGCAGACTCGCCGCCCGGCACGGCGTCAAGGTGCACCTGCGCACCTCGCCCTACGGCGGTACCACCGCGGTCGTCCTGCTGCCCACCGCCCTGTTGCACGGCGGAGCGGCGGAACGTTCCCCCCGCAAGGCCGCCGAGGAGCACCCGCCCGCCGACCCCGCGTACGCGCGCGTGCCCGGCGATGCCGCCCACCAGGAGCCGGTGGACGCACCGGCCGACCGGCCCGCGCTGGTGGCCCCCGTGGCCGTGGCCGCGACGGCCACCACCGACCCACCGCCCCCCGGAGTCACCGCCTTGCGACTGCACCGCCCCCCGGACGACGACTCCGACGGCTCGGACGACCTCCCGCGCCGCGTGCGGCAGGCGAGCCTCGCCCCTCAACTGCGCGAGTCGCGCGCCGAGGAGCCGGGCCACACGTCCGCTCCACAGGGCGACGACCAGCGCACGCCCGAGCTGGTACGAGACCGCATGGCGGCGTACCGCGACGGCTGGGCGCGCGGCGGCGGGCGGCAACCCGGCCGCGGTGGAGCCCTTGATTCCCCAGGGCGCAGCGACAGCAGCGAAGGAGACCGCGCATGATCCAGGATCCCGGCATGAGAGACGACGTGGGGTTCCCCCCGCGTGAGCGCGGCCGAGAGCGGGGGAGGTCCGGCGAGCTCGACTGGCTGCTGGACGACTTGGTGCTGCGCGTGCACGAGGTACGCCACGCGGTGGTGCTCTCCAACGACGGACTCGCCGTGGGCGCGTCGAGCGATCTCCGCCGCGAGGACGCCGAACACCTCGCGGCGGTCGCCTCCGGCTTCCACAGCCTGGCCAAGGGCGCGGGTCGGCACTTCGGGGCCGGTGGGGTGCGCCAGACCATGGTGGAGATGGACGACGGCTTCCTGTTCGTGGCCGCCGCCGGTGACGGCTCCTGCCTCGCCCTCCTCACCGCCGTGACCGCCGACATCGGCCTCGTGGCCTACGAGATGGCCCGCTTGGTGAAACGTGTCGGCGAGCACCTGTACGCGGCGCCGCGCGTCGCCGCGCGGCCGCCCGCCGCGGGCTGACGCGAGAAGGCGGCCCGTACAGATGACCGAAGACATGAGGGGCGCCCCGCGCGAGCCGGGCAGCCAGTGGTACGACAACGAGGCCGGACCCCTCGTCCGCCCGTACGCGATGACGGGCGGACGCACCAAGCCGGGCCCCACCGGAGTCCGGTTCGACCTGATCGCCCTCGTCACCCTGGACGCGGGCGCGCCGGGCGTCGATGACGACACCGCACTCGGACCCGAGCACCGTGCCCTGATCGACCTGTGCCGCCTCGAGACGCAGTCGGTCGCGGAACTCTCCGCGGGCGCCGACCTTCCTGTCGGTGTCGTCCGGGTGCTCCTCGGTGATCTCCTCGAACTGGGCTGCGTCACCGTCAGCCGCCCCGTACCGCCCGCGCAGCTGCCCGACGAACGGATTCTGCGCGAAGTGATCGAAGGATTGCGGGCGCTGTAGATGACAGTTCAGAACCGGGCAAAAAGCGGTCGAATCCTTCGGCTGCCAGCTGGAGTTGTCATGATGCTGACTTCGCACACACGCACAGAAGCCGCACACGCACGTTCCGTGAGCGCGCGGCGCACACCCGACGACGTCGACCGTTGCCGGCACTCCCGAGAGAAGTGATCCATGGTCTCCGAGTACTCCGATGACTTGGGCGGCGAGACGGCCGCCCTGGCGTTGAAGATCCTGGTCGCCGGCGGATTCGGCGTGGGCAAGACCACCCTGGTCGGCGCGGTCAGTGAGATCAGGCCGCTGCGCACCGAGGAACTCCTCAGTGAGGCCGGCCAATGGGTCGACGACACCGACGGCGTGGACCAGAAGGTCACCACGACGGTGGCCATGGACTTCGGCCGCATCACCATTCGGTCCGGCCTCTCCCTCTACCTCTTCGGCACGCCCGGCCAGGACCGCTTCTGGTTCCTCTGGGACGAACTCTCCCAAGGAGCCCTCGGCGCGGTCGTGCTCGCCGACACCCGGCGCCTGGAGGACTGCTTCCCCGCCGTGGACTACTTCGAGCACCGGCACATCCCCTTCGTGGTCGCTGTCAACTGCTTCACGGGCGCCCGCGCCTACGGCGCCCACGACGTCTCACGCGCCCTCGACCTCGACAAGGGCACGCCCGTCGTGCTCTGCGACGCCCGGGACCGCGACTCGGGGAAGGAAGTCCTCATCCGGCTCGTCGAGTACGCCGGGCGGATGCACACCGCCCGGCTGCTGGACTCCGTGGGCTGACCGATGGCCCCGTCGACCGCTCAGTTCGCCACGTCCTGGTGTGCCAGCACCTTCTCGATCGCCACACGGACGAGGAGCTCGCCCGCCGTGCCGTTGCGGGCGCCGAACTCCTCGGCCCGCTCCTCGCCCATGTAGCGGGCACCGATCCGGGCGGCCCAATGTCGCAGCGGGCCGGGGTCGTCCGAGATCCGCGCCGTGCCCTGGATCACCACGAAGCCGAACGGCGGCCGGTCGTCGTCCACGCACAGCGCGACCCGGCCGTCGCGGGCGAGGTTGCGCCCCTTCACGCTGGTGCCACCGGTGTTGAACACCACCTCGTCGCCGTCGAGCAGAAACCAGATCGGCGCCACATGCGGACTTCCGTCCGCCCGGACCGTGGACAACTTCGCGGTGCGCGTGCCGTGCGAGACGAACTCCCGCCATTCCCTGTCGGTCATCTTGCGTGCCATGTCCCCATCCTCCTTGCCCGGAGCCCGACTCGTCCGGAAGGCTGGCGAACAGATCCTCCCTCGGCCAGGGGGAGACGTCGCACGGGGAGACGGGACATGGCGCAGAATCAGGGACTCGGCTGGCTGCTGGACGATCTGACGGAGCGTGTGGAGCACGTGCGGCACGCACTGGTGCTGTCCAACGACGGGCTGGTGACGGGCGCGAGTACGGGGCTGCGCCGCGAGGACGCGGAGCATCTGGCCGCGGTCTCCTCCGGGCTGCACAGCCTCGCCAAGGGCTCCGGCCACCACTTCGGCGCGGGCAGAGTGCGCCAGACGATGGTCGAGTTCGACGACGCCGTACTGTTCGTGACCGCCGCCGGAACCGGCAGCTGCCTGTGCGTCTTCAGCGGGGCGGAGGCCGACATCGGCCAGATCGCCTACGAGATGACCCTGCTCGTCAACCGGGTCGGCGAGCACCTCGGGGTCGACGCCCGCAAGCCCGAGCGGGACTCCCGCTCAGACCTCTGACGCGTAAATAGGTGCAGGTCAGGGTGGTGGTAGGCATGTTTGGGTGCCCGGTGACCGTGGTGGTCGCCGGGTGTCCGGGTTCTTGTGTCAGGCTGCGTCCTCGATCGGGTTGAGGGTGACGGTGTAGCCGAGCTG
>NZ_JBSFOK010000059.1:0-45274 GCF_053587635.1 Streptomyces sp. NPDC003635
GCTCCACCCGCACGGTCACCGCGGACCACACGGTCCTGTGCGTGCCCCTGCCGGTCCTGAAGCAACTCGACCTCACCCGGGCAACGATCGCCCCGTCGCGTCGCCCGGCACGCCGAGAGCACGCACCGGACGCCGCTCCTTGACGGGCAACGTTGCCTGACGCGGCACTAGCTACAGCTCGGGCCCGTCTCCCGGCTCCTCCTGGTAGGAGTACCGCTGTTCCTGCCACGGGTCACCGATGTTGTGGTACCCGCGCTCCTCCCAGAAGCCGCGCCGGTCCGCGGTCATGTACTCCACGCCCCGGACCCACTTGGGCCCCTTCCAGGCGTAGAGGTGGGGCACGACGAGCCGCAGCGGGAAGCCGTGCTCGGCGGTGAGCAGTTCGCCGTCCTTGTGGGTGGCGAAGATGGTGCGCTCGGCGGCGAAGTCCGCGAGGCGCATGTTCGAGCTGAAGCCGTACTCGGCCCACACCATCACATGGGTGACGGAGGGAGCGGGCGGGGCGAGCTCCAGGACGGTCCGGGCGGGGACCCCGCCCCACTCGGCGCCGAGCATGCTGAACTTGGTGACGCAGTGCAGATCGGCCACGACGGTGGCGTACGGCAGGGCCGCGAACTCCTCGTGGTTCCAGCAGCGCTTCTCGCCGTCGGCGGTGGCGCCGAAGACCCTGAACTCCCAGCGCTCGGGGCGGAACTTGGGAACCGGCCCGTAGTGGGTGACCGGCCAGCCGCGCTGCAGGCGCTGCCCCGGCGGGAGCTCCGGCTGTGCCGCTCCTCCAGATGCGCTCTCCACCGGCTGACCCATGTCTCCATCCTGACAGACCTGAGGCAGTGCCCTTGACCAGCCGTCCCTTGAAGCGGTCAAAACAGCTAAAACAGAACTAAGCATGCACTTACTTACTAAGTGAAGACTTACTGGACGATCTTCGAGACCGGTGCAAGGATGCGGCGCAACCTGCCAGTTCCCCCCTTCACTTGGAAGGAGCCTCTGCGATGCAGGGCGACCCCGAGGTCATCGAATTCCTGAACGAGCAGCTCACCGGCGAGCTGACGGCGATCAACCAGTACTGGCTGCACTACCGGATCCAGGACAACAAGGGCTGGACCAAGCTCGCCAAGTACACGCGTGAAGAGTCCATCGATGAGATGAAGCACGCGGACAAGATCACCGAGCGCATCCTGATGCTGGACGGGCTGCCCAACTACCAGCGGCTCTTCCATGTCCGGGTGGGCCAGACCGTCACCGAGATGTTCCAGGCGGACCGGCAGGTGGAGGTGGAGGCGATCGACCGCCTCAAGCGCGGGATCGAGGTGATGCGCAACAAGGGCGACATCACGTCGGCGAACCTCTTCGAGTCGATCCTCGAGGACGAGGAGCACCACATCGACTACCTGGACACCCAGCTGGAGCTCATCGACAAGCTCGGCGAAGCGCTGTACCTGGCCCAGCAGATCGAGCAGCCGAGCTAGGGCAGGCCCTAGGCGGCGTCCGCCAGATCGGTGAGGACCGGCTTGCCCTGGTCGGCCAGCTCGCGGCGGGGGCACGCGCCGCGGCCCAGGATCGCCTGGATACGGCGTACACACGAACCGCAGTCCGTGCCCGCCTTGCAGGCCGAGGCTATCTGGCGGGGAGTGCAGGCACCGTCCTCCGCGTGCTTCTTGACCTGCTGCTCGGTGATGCCGAAGCAACTGCAGACGTACACGCGGTTCACCTCCCGGCGGGATCGATGTGCCATCCCCTTGATCGGTGAGGCTAACCTAACCTTACCCGTCTCACAGGAGCCGGAAAAGTGCTGTGGGGTGCGGATCGTATGTGATCCGCACCCCACAGCACTGTGCTGTAACAACCGACCCGGCTACTGGTCCCTGTACATCTCCGCGACCAGGAAGGCCAGGTCGAGCGACTGGCTACGGTTCAGGCGGGGGTCGCAGGCCGTCTCGTAGCGCTGGTGCAGATCGTCGACGAAGATCTCGTCGCCGCCGCCCACGCACTCGGTGACGTCGTCACCGGTGAGCTCGACATGGATGCCGCCCGGGTGGGTGCCCAGCGACTTGTGGACCTCGAAGAAGCCCTTGACCTCGTCGAGCACGTCGTCGAAGCGGCGGGTCTTGTGGCCGGAGGCCGCCTCGAAGGTGTTTCCGTGCATCGGGTCGGTCACCCAGGCCACGGTGGCGCCGGAGGCGGTGACCTTCTCGATCAGCTCCGGAAGCTTGTCCCGGACCTTGTCGGCGCCCATGCGGACGATGAAGGTCAGCCGGCCGGGCTCGCGGTCCGGGTCCAGGCGCTCGATGTACTGCAGCGCCTCCTCGGCCGTCGTCGTCGGGCCGAGCTTGATGCCGATCGGGTTGCGGATCCTCGAGGCGAACTCGATGTGCGCGTGGTCCAGCTGGCGGGTGCGCTCACCGATCCACACCATGTGCGCCGAGACGTCGTACAGCTGGCCGGTGCGCGAGTCGACGCGGGTCAGCGCCGACTCGTAGTCCAGCAGCAGCGCCTCGTGCGAGGAGTAGAACTCGACCGTCTTGAACTCCTCCGGGTCGGCCCCGCAGGCGTGCATGAAGTTGAGCGCCTGGTCGATCTCGCGGGCGAGCTGCTCGTAGCGCTGGCCGGACGGGGACGACTTCACGAAGTCCTGGTTCCAGGCGTGCACCTGGCGCAGGTCGGCGTAGCCGCCGGTGGTGAAGGCGCGCACCAGGTTGAGCGTGGAGGCGGAGGCGTTGTACATCCGCTTCAGGCGCTCGGGGTCCGGGACGCGGGCGGCCTCGGTGAAGTCGAAGCCGTTGACGGAGTCACCGCGGTAGGTCGGCAGGGTGACGCCGTCGCGGGTCTCGGTCGGCTTGGAGCGCGGCTTGGAGTACTGGCCGGCGATCCGGCCGACCTTCACGACCGGCACCGAGGCGGCGTACGTCAGCACGGCGCCCATCTGGAGCAGGGTCTTGAGCTTGTTGCGGATCTGGTCGGCGGACACCGCGTCGAAGGCCTCGGCGCAGTCGCCGCCCTGGAGGAGGAACGCCTCTCCCTTGGCGACGGCCGCCATCCGGGCGCGCAGCTGGTCGCACTCGCCCGCGAAGACGAGCGGCGGATACGACTCGAGGTCCGCGATCACTGCGCGCAGAGCCTCGGTGTCGGGGTACTCGGGCTGCTGCGCCGCGGGCAGGTTTCGCCAGGTGTTGCCAGCGCTCGCGCTGGTCTTAGCGTTCACGGTCACGACGTCAACATTACGGGGTCATGTCCGGAGCCCTGCCGCCCGCTCACCCATTGAGACAGGATGTCCGTTCCGTGCACGCTCGCCGGCCGGGGGCACGGCGAGGGCCAGCCGACGGTGTTCGCGGCGCAGCGCGCGCCGGGCCATGAACGGGTGGAAGGGGCGTGCGAGGCCCCAGTAGAGCCGTGCGCCCGGGCTGTCGGCGCGGACGGCGGTGTTGAGGGTGACCTCGCGGGCGCCGACGTGGATCGAGGCGCGGGCGGTCAAACCGCCGGCCAGGACTTTCTGCAGCAGCTCGTCCTCGGTGCGGGTCAGCTCCGGGAAGCCGAGGACGCCGGCCCAGGCCCCCGGGTCGCGAGGCATGCCGGGGAGCAGTTCGATCGCGTACGTGTCCGTGTACGCGGGCTGTTCGACGGCGGTGCGGATCAGCCCGGCACCCTCGGGCGCGGCGGCCGCCCTGGCACGCGGCCAGGTGAGGCGGTTGTACAGCCGCACGAACGGCGACCAGCGCACCGGCCGGTCGACGGACCCGGCGGTCGCCCGCTCGGCGTTGTCGAAGAGCTCCTCCACGATCACGCCGTGCAGCACCTTCACGGCCAGCACCCAGGCCAGCAGGTCGGCGCCGCGCATGTCCTGCTCCAGCACGTGCCGGATCCGGCAGCGGTCGTCGCCGAGCGGTTCCACGGAGATCTCGTGGAAGCCGTTGCCCGGCGGGCTGAAGTCGAAGCGGACGCGCCGGCCCGGCTCGTACGCCGAGACGCCGTAGCGGACCGGGCCGTGACCGCCCGTCGCCCCGACGGCGAGCGGGCGGTCGAAGAGCATCGGTTTCCAGGCCGGCGCCGGGAAGAGCGGGTCGTCGGCGGCGGAGAGCCGGTCCAGCAGGGCGCCGACGGCAGTCGCCGGGGCCTCGATCACGCGCTCGTGGATGTTGCGTATCGCAGTCATCGCGTACCTCCATACGCTGGCGTATGGTCAACCGTACGGTACCGTACGGTCATGGTGCAACGCCCCCGGAAGACCACCGGCAAGCCCCGGCTCAGCGCGAGCGACTGGGCCGACGCGGCGCTCGCCGCGATGAGCGAGGGCGGACTCGCCGCCGTCGCCGTGGAGCCCCTCGCCGTCCGCCTCGGCACCACCAAGGGCAGCTTCTACTGGCACTTCGCCAACCGCGACGCCCTGATCGAGGCCGCGCTCGAACGCTGGGCCGAGACCGAGACCGAGGCGATCATCACCGAGCTGGAGGCCGAGCCCGACCCGGAGCGGCGGCTGCGGCTGCTGTTCGGCGAGGCGATCCGGTCGGCCGTCGAGGACCCGCTGGAGGTCTCGCTGCTGGCCACCGCCGACGACCCGCGGGTGCGAGCGGCGCTCGAACGCGTCACCGAACGCCGTGTCGCCTACGTCGCCGAGCTCTTCGCGGAGGCGGGCTTCCGCGGCCCGGAGGCGCGACGGCGCGGCCTGCTCGCCTACACGGTCTACCTGGGTCACGCCCAGCTCGGCCACGCCGTCCCGGCCACGCTCCCGGCGGGCGAGGAGCTGACCCGCTATCTCGACCGCGCCCTCGATCTCCTTCTCATGCGCTAGGGTTCGGGGCATGTTCGCGCACTCGACCCAGAACTGGTGGTGGACCGCTTCTCCGGCGGCCCGCTGACTGCGCGTACTCAAGACTTCGCGAAGGCCGCCCGAGGGGCGGCCTTCGGTGTTTTCCGGCGGCGCGCTCCTCTCCCCCTGAGAAGGAGCACGGATCATGAACCTGCTCGGCTTGCTGGACGATCCCCGCCCGTTCGCCCTGCTGCGCCGCCGCACCCCGGGGCGCGACGAGAACACCGTGGAGGTGTTCCTCGGCCCGGTCCGCGACCACGACCGTCTCGCCGACCTCCCCGACGAGGGGCTCGCGCTCGTCCCCTTCCGCCAGATCCGCGAGCGCGGCTTCGACGTCCGCGACGACGGCACCCCGCTGACGGTGCTGGTCCCCGAGGAGCGGTACGACATCCCGCTCGCCCAGGCGCTGGAGCAGCTCCCCGCGCACGAGGTCCGGGTACGCGGCGGCGGCTTCGACGTCGGGGACGAGGAGTACGCCGGGATCGTCGGCCGCGTGCTGCGGGAGGAGATCGGGCGCGGCGAGGGCGCGAACTTCGTGATCCGGCGGACGTACGAGGGCGAGATCCCGGGTTTCTCCCGCTTGGACGCCCTCGCGCTGTTCCGGCGGCTGCTGGAGGGTGAACGAGGTGCCTACTGGACCTTCGTCGTGCACACCGGGAAGCGGACCCTCGTCGGGGCGAGCCCCGAAGTGCACGTGCGGATGTCCGGCGGCACGGTCGTGATGAACCCGATCAGCGGGACGTACCGCTATCCCGCCGAGGGACCCACCCCCGAGCACCTGCTCGACTTCCTCGCCGACGGCAAGGAGATCGAGGAGCTGTCGATGGTCGTCGACGAGGAGCTCAAGATGATGTGCACCGTCGGGGACATGGGCGGGGTCGTGGTGGGGCCCCGGCTCAAGGAGATGGCCCATCTCGCGCACACCGAGTACGAGTTGCGCGGCAAGTCCTCGCTGGACGCGCGGGAGGTGCTGCGGGAGACCATGTTCGCGGCCACCGTGACCGGCTCGCCGGTACAGAACGCCTGCCGGGTCATCGAGCGGCACGAGGTCGACGGGCGCGGGTACTACGCGGGGGCGCTCGCGCTGCTCGGCCGGGACTCCGGCGGGGCACAGACCCTGGACTCCCCCATCCTCATCCGCACCGCCGACATCTCCTCCGACGGCCGTCTGCGCGTACCGGTCGGCGCGACCCTGGTCCGTGGCTCGGACCCGGCGAGTGAGGTCGAGGAGACCCATGCCAAGGCGGCGGGCGTACTGGCGGCGCTGGGGGTCCGCGCGCGGCGGGCACCCGCCGAGGCCGTACGGCCGCGGCTGTCCGACGATCCACGCGTGCGTGCCGCCCTCGACGGGCGCCGGGCCTCCCTGGCCCCCTTCTGGCTGCGGATGCAGGAACGGGCCGAGGACCTCTGCGGGCACGCGCTCGTCGTCGACGGCGAGGACACCTTCACCGCGATGCTCGCGCACGTGCTGCGCTCCAGCGGCCTGGACGTCACCGTCCGGCGCTACGACGAGCCCGGCCTGCGCCAGGCTGTCCTCGCCCATGAGGGTCCGGTCGTCCTCGGCCCCGGCCCGGGCGACCCCTCCGACACCGAGGACCCCAAGATGCGCTTCCTGCGCGGCCTCACCGCCGAGGTGATCCGCGAGAACCGGCACGGCGTGCTCGGCGTCTGTCTCGGCCATGAGCTGATCGCGGCCGAGCTGGGCCTGGAGATCGTGCGCAAGGAGGTGCCGTTCCAGGGCGCCCAGACGGCGGTGGACCTGTTCGGGCGGACGGAGACCGTCGGCTTCTACAACAGCTTCGTGGCCCGCTGCGACGACGAAGCGGCCGGGGAGCTGGCCGCGCACGGCGTCGAGGTCAGCCGCGGCCCGTCGCACGAGGTCCACGCGCTGCGCGGCCCGGGCTTCGCCGGGGTCCAGTTCCACCCCGAGTCCGTGCTGACGCTGAACGGCGCCGCGATCGTCCGGGACCTGGTCGGTCAGCTCCGCGGCACCAGCACGTTCTCCGAGCGGCGGCCGGCCGTGTAGTCGAGGACGTTCTTCACCGTGGTGTCGACGATCTGGCCGACGGCGTCCACGGTGTAGTACGCCTGGTGCGAGGTGACCAGGACGTTCGGGAAGGTGACCAGACGGGCCAGGGTGTCGTCCTCGATCGCCTCCAGGGACTTGTCGAAGAAGAACAGGCCCGCCTCCGCCTCGTACACGTCGAGCCCCACGCCCAGGAAGCGGCCGGCGCGCAGTTCGGTGACGAGGGCCGCGGTGTCGATCAGGGCACCGCGGCTGGAGTTCACCAGGATCGCGTCGTCCCGCATCGCCCGCAGGGCGGCGGCGTCGATCAGCCGGTGGGTCTCCGGCACCAGTGGGACGTGCAGACTGACCAGGTCGGACTCGGCGAGGAGCTGTTCCTTGGGGACGTACTGCATGCCGAGTTCCAGGCAGGCGGGGTTCTCGGCGATGTCCCAGCCGAGCAGCCGCATGCCGAAGCCGTGGGCGATCCGCGCGAAGGCCTCACCGATCTTCCCGGTGCCGAGGACGCCCGCGGTACGGCCGTGCAGGTCACGGCCCATCAGTCCGTGGAGCCGGAAGTCGAAGTCCCGGGTGCGGATGGAGGCGCGCACGACACGGCGGTTGACCGCCATGGCGAGGGTCCAGGCGAACTCGGCGACGGAGTACGGCGAGTAGTACGAGACCCGGGCGACCGTCATGCCGAGCCGCTCCGCCACGTCGAGGTCGATGTTGTTGAAGCCGGTGGAGCGCTGGGCGACCATCCGGGTGCCGCCGGCGGCGAGGGCCGTGAGGACGCGCGCGCCGAGGTCGGCGTTGACGCTGGTGGAGACGATCTCGTAGCCGGCCGCGATGGGGGCGGTGTCCTCGTTGAGGAAGACGTCGAGGCAGCGGACCTCGTGGTGGCCCTGGAAGGCCTGCTCGATCAGGGGTTTCTCGTCCGCTTGCACGCCGAAAGCCAGGATCTCCACGAGGAGGCTCCTCCTTCTGGTGGGTTATGGGCCGAATATACGGCCCATAACCCGGGCGTGCCGGTCGGGTGTCAGCCGAAGAAGACCCCGACTTCCGCGTACAGTTCCGGGTCCACGGTCTTAAGCTTCGCCGTCGCCTCCCCGATCGGGACGCGGACGATGTCCGTGCCGCGCAGGGCGACCATCTTGCCGAAGTCGCCGTCGCGGACGGCCTCGATGGCGTGCAGTCCGAACCGGGTGGCGAGCCAGCGGTCGAACGCGCTGGGGGTGCCGCCACGCTGGACGTGCCCGAGGACGGTGGTGCGGGCTTCCTTGCCGGTGCGCTTCTCGATCTCCTTGGCCAGCCACTCGCCGACGCCCGAGAGCCGGACGTGCCCGAAGGAGTCCAGCGACTCGTCCTTGAGCACCATGTCGCCGTCCTTGGGCATCGCGCCCTCGGCCACGACCACGATGGGCGCGTACGACGCCTTGAAGCGGGAGGTCACCCACCCGCACACCTTCTCGACGTCGAAGCGCTGCTCGGGGATGAGGATGACGTTGGCGCCGCCCGCGAGCCCGGAGTGGATGGCGATCCAGCCGGCGTGACGGCCCATCACCTCGACGACGAGGACACGCATGTGCGACTCGGCGGTGGTGTGCAGCCGGTCGATGGCCTCGGTCGCGATCCCGACGGCGGTGTCGAAACCGAAGGTGTAGTCGGTGGCGGACAGGTCGTTGTCGATGGTCTTGGGGACGCCCACGCAGGGCACGCCGTACTCGTCCGACAGCCGCGCGGCCACCCCGAGGGTGTCCTCGCCGCCGATCGTGATGAGCGCGTCGACCTCCTGCTTGGCGAGGTTCTCCTTGATCCGGCGGATGCCGTCCTCGTGCTTGAGGGGGTTGGTGCGCGAGGAGCCGAGGATGGTGCCGCCGCGGGGCAGGATGCCGCGCACGGCGGGGATGTCGAGCCGCACGGTGTCGCCGTCGAGCGGACCGCGCCAGCCGTCCCGGAAGCCGGTGAAGTCGTAGCCGTACTCCTGTACGCCCTTGCGGACGACGGCCCGGATGACGGCGTTGAGCCCGGGGCAGTCGCCGCCTCCGGTCAGTACTCCGACCCGCATGGAAATGTCCCTTCGCCGCGGTTGCCTGGTGAGGCCACGCTAATAGTGATCCAGGTCACTCAGGGATGGGTCGGAGCCGCAATTCCGGTGAAACGTCGGGCGGTTGGTTTACGCGTCGTCAAGTCCGCGCTCGATGGCGTACCGAACGAGTTCCACCCGATTGTGCAGTTGGAGCTTGCCGAGGGTGTTCTGGACGTGGTTCTGCACGGTCCGGTGGGAGATGACCAGACGCTCGGCTATCTGCTTGTAGCTCAGGCCCTTGGCGACCAGCCGCAGCACCTCGGTCTCCCGCTCGGTGAGCTGCGGGGCGCCCGGCTGGTCGGCGTCCCGGTCGGCGGGCGCGGGCTCGGAGGCGAGGCGGCGGTACTCGCCGAGGACGAGCCCGGCGAGGCCCGGGGTGAACACCGGGTCGCCGACGGCGGTACGGCGGACCGCGTCCAGGAGTTCCTCCGTGGAGGCGGACTTCAGCAGGTAGCCGGTGGCGCCGGACTTCACGGCCTCCAGCACGTCGGCGTGCTCGCCGCTGGCGGACAGGACGAGGACACGCAGGGCCGGGTTGTGGCCGACGAGTTCCTTGCAGACCTGGACGCCGGGCTTGGCGGGCAGGTTCAGGTCGAGGACGAGGACGTCGGGTGCGGCGGCCTTGGCGCGGCGCACGGCCTGCTCGCCGTCGCCCGCGGTGGCGACCACCTCGAACCCGGACTCGGCGAGGTCCCGGGCGACGGCGTCGCGCCACATCGGGTGGTCGTCGACCACCATGACCTTGATCGGGCCGTCCTGCTCGCTCATCGCGTCCCCCGGGACATCTGCTTCGGTACCTTCAGTTCCACTTCCGTGCCCTGTCCGGGCACGGAGATCAGATCCGCGCTGCCCCCGAGGTCGCGCAGCCGGCCCCGGATCGACAGGGCGACCCCGAGCCGCCCCTCGCCCTCGGCCTGCGCGAGCCGCCCCTCGGGGATGCCGGGTCCGTCGTCCCGGACGGTGACGATGACCGCGTCGGGCTCGTCCTCCACCAGAATCCACGCGCGTGCCTGCTCGCCCGCGTGTCTGCGCACATTGTCCAGGGCGGCCCCGACGGCCGCGGCCAGCTCCCGCGCGGAGGCCCGCGGCAGCACCACGGGCGCGCCCGGCTCGGCGAGACTGACCCGGGAACCGGCGTAGGGGGCGAGCAGCGAGCGCAGGTCCAGCGGCCCGTCCTCGTCCGCCTCTTCCTCCTCCACGGTCCGGACGAGTGCGCCCTCGGCCGCGTCCTCCGACACCCGCGACACGGGGGTCAGGCCGCCGGAGACCAGCGTGCGCAGCGCCACTTCCTGCTCGCCCGCGAGCCGGCCCAGCTCGGCCGCCTCGCCGCCGATGACGGCACCGCGCCGCTGCACCATGGCCAGCACCTGGAGCACGCTGTCGTGGATGTCGCGGGCGAGCCGCTCGCGTTCCCTGGTCGCGGCCTCGATCTCCAGGGCGCGGGCGAGGGTGCGCTCGGAGGCGCGGGCGACCTCGACGACGTAGCCGATGGCGATGGAGGCGACCCAGACGAGGATCACCGCGTGGACGGTGTCTCGGGTCGGGGAGCCGCGGTGCACCAGGTTGGCGACGGCGACCAGGGTGGAGGCGAAGGCCGCCCAGCGCCAGCCGCCCTTGATGGCGAAGGCCAGCACCGAACCGGCCGTCCATATCGAGGGCAGCGTGGGACTGCCCGCGTCGATGTGCGCGGCCGAGTCGGCGAACCGGGTCACCAGGATGCCGACCAGCGCGATGGTCAGGTCGGCGGTGAGGAAACGCTTGGTGCAGGCCGCGGCGTTCGCGACCTTCGGCAGGGTCGCGAACGTCCACACGGCCAGTACGGCGAAGTAGCCGATGGCGGCCCAGGGGCGGGCGAACTCGTCGTACGCGCTGACGAACAGGCCGATCGCGTACAGCAGCGTGAGGATCCGGTATCCGCGCAGCGCACGCCACAGCGGCTGCTCGACCGACATCCTCAGGACTCTCTCGCGCTTGGCCAACTCCCCCACCCCCCGAACCGGAACTCCGCGTCTAGGACTCGGACTTCTCCTTGTCCGCCTGATCCTGGTCGGCCTTGGCGAGGGCGGCCTTGGCCGCCTTCTCCGCTTCCTTCTCGGCCTTCGCCGCCTCCGCGATCTGGCGCTTGGCGGCGGTGGCGTAGATGTCGACGTACTCCTGGCCGGAGAGCTGCATGATCTCGTACATGACCTCGTCGGTCACCGCGCGCAGGACGAAGCGGTCGTGCTCCATGCCCTGGTAGCGGCTGAAGTCCAGCGGCTTGCCGATCCGGATGCCCGGACGCATCAGCTTGGGCACGACCTTCCCCGGCGGCTGGATCTTCTCGGTGTCGATCATGGCGACCGGGATGACCGGCGCCCCGGTGGCGAGCGCCACGCGCGCGAGGCCGCCGGGCTTGCCGCGGTACAGCCGGCCGTCGGGCGAGCGGGTGCCCTCGGGGTAGATCCCGAACAGCTCACCGCGCTCCAGGACGTCTATGCCGCTCTTGATCGCGGCCTCTCCCGCGCCGCGCGCGCCGGAGCGGTCCACGGGGAGCTGGCCGACGCCCTTGAAGAACGCGGCCGTCAGCCTGCCCTTGAGGCCCGGGGTCGTGAAGTACTCCGCCTTCGCGATGAACGTGACCTTCCGGTCGAGGACCGCTGGAAGGAAGAACGAGTCCGAGAAGGAGAGGTGGTTGCTCGCCAGGATCGCGGGGCCCTCGGCGGGAATGTTCTCCAGGCCCTCCACCCAGGGCCTGAAGGCGAGCTTCAGCGGCCCCCCGATGGATACCTTCATCGCGCCGTACAACAACCGAGTGCCTCCTGTGTCTGTCGATCAGACCTTAACCCGGAGCGCCGCCAAAGAGTCCGACGACCCTGGTCGGTGTCAGTGCGGTCGCGTACGGTGAAGTACCTGCAACCGACCTCATGAACAGGAGACCGAAGGTGCCGGTCCTTCCTGGAGCCGAGCCGTACCGCCATGAGGGCGGGGAGATCTCCGTACTCCTCTGCCACGGCTTCACCGGTTCCCCGCAGTCGCTGCGCCCCTGGGCGGAGTATCTCGCCGAGCGCGGTCTGACCGTCTCGCTGCCGCTGCTGCCCGGGCACGGCACCCGCTGGGAGGACCTCCAGCTCACCGGGTGGCAGGACTGGTACGCGGAGGTGGACCGCGAGCTGCGCGCACTGCGGGAGCGCTCCACCCACGTCTTCGTGGCCGGTCTGTCCATGGGCGGCGCCCTGGCGCTCCGGCTGGCGGCGAAGCACGGCGCCGCGATCGACGGCGTAGTGGTGGTGAACCCCGCCAACAAGGTGCACGGCCTGGCCGCGCACGCCCTGCCGGTGGCCCGGCACCTCGTCCGTACGACGGCGGGCATCACCAGCGACATCGCGAAGGAGGGCGTCGAGGAGCTGGGCTACACCCGGGTGCCCCTGCACGCGGCGCACTCGCTGCGGAACTTCTTCCGGCAGGTCGACGGCGAGCTTCCGCAGGTCACGCAGCCCCTGCTGCTCCTGCACAGCCTTCAGGACCATGTCGTGCCGCCGGCCGACTCGGCGCGCGTGCTCAGCCGCGTCTCGTCGGTCGACGTGCGGGAGATCGTGCTGGAACAGAGCTACCACGTGGCGACGTTGGACCATGACGCGGACCGGATCTTCCAGGAGAGCCACGCTTTCATGAGTCGGCTCGCATCCGGTCTCGGCAAGGAAGGGACGGCCGTAGGTGGCTGAGCACGACTCCGACCGCGAGGATCGCGAGCCGGACGACCAGGGCGCCCGTTTCGACGAGGACGCCGCCTGGGCGGCCATCGTCGCCGGGTACGGCGACGAGCCGCCGGACCCGCCGGGCGCCAAGCCGTTCAAGTCCGTGGAGGACCTGGCGCTGCTGGAGGCCGAGACCAACGACGACGAGCCGGAGGAGAAGCAGCCGGCCAAGCCGCTGGGCGGCTCGGTCACCTTCGCGCCCGGCGTCGGTCCGCGTGACTACACCGCGCCGGAGCCGGCGGAGGAGGACTTCGACGAGGACGACGAGGGTCACTTCGTACCGCCGGAGCCGCCGCCGCTGCCCGCTGCCGACACCACCGCGAAGTTCGCCTGGCTGGCCGTCGTGGGCGGTCCGATACTGCTGTTGCTGGCGGTCGTGCTGAGCTGGGACATGACCTGGTGGCTGACGACGCTGGGCATCGGCGGCTTCCTCGGCGGCTTCGCCACGCTGGTGATGCGGATGCGCACGGACGACGAGGACGACGACCCGGGACGCGGCGCGGTCGTCTGACCCACGTGACCACCCGCTAGGGCGCGGGGATTCTGAGGGTGGCCAGGACCGGGAGATGGTCCGTGGCCGCCCTCAGGTCGTCCTCGGTGACGCCGGGCCGGTCCAGCGGGACTCCGCAGCTGAGGACCTCGATGCCCTTGGTGGCGAAGATCGCGTCGATACGGCTGTGGGGCTCGGACCGCGTCCAGGTGTGCTCGCCGCCCTCCGGGGCGGTGGCCCAGCAGTCCTGGAGCGTGTCGGCCAGCAGGGCGAAGGTGCGCCCGGCCGGGCCCTCGTTCAGGTCACCGCCCGCCACGGCGTGCTCCACGCCCATCCCGGCGAGCCGGTCCAGAAGCATGCCGCCCTGCTCGTACCGCTCCTGCTTGTCGAGGCTGAGATGGCAGCTCAGGACCCCCACGCGGGCGGCCCCGAAGCGTACGACCGCCGTCGCGAAGCCTCGGCGGTGGAGGCCGGGAGTGAGGGGGAGCAGGACGTCCTCGGTGCGCTCGACGGTGGCGCGGAGGTCGCACAGGACGGCGGGGCCCGCGGCCGTGGCTCCGCCGCTGAGGATCACGAGATCCGACGCCCGGGCCAGGCGGGCGAGTTTCTTGCGCCAGCGGAAGAAGCGGGGCGCTTCCTGGACGAGGACGAGGTCGGGGTCGCAGGCGCGGATGACGCGGGCGAGTGCCGCCGTGTCGTCGCGCATCGAGCGGATGTTGTAGCTCAGGACTCGGACGAGGGCTGAACCGTCGGACATGGCGATCAATGTACGCCCAAAAGCCAGGGGCGCGAGGGTCGTGCGCGACTGCCGGTCTCGTCGTGGCTGGTCGCGCGGTTCCCCGCGCCCCTGGCTGGGCACACTGCGTCGATTACATGATCGGGTCGGGTTCCCGCGCCAGGTCGGCCGCGCCCACCAGGCCCGCCTTGTTGCCCAGCCGGGCGGCGATCACGTCGGCGACCGGGCGCCAGTTGCCGCCCACCAGCCAGCGCTTGTAGGACTTGCGGATCGGGTCGAGGACCAGCTCGCCCTCGTCCGACAGACCGCCGCCGACGATGAAGGCGGACGGGTCGAAGAGCGAGGCGAGGTCGGCGAGACCCGCGCCGGCCCAGCGGGCGAGCTCCCGGTAGGAGTCGACGGCGACCGGGTCGCCCTGCCGGGCGGCCATGGAGATGTGCTTGCCCTCGATGCCGTCGGGGGTGCCGTCACCGAGACCGAGCAGCACCTCGGCGTTCTCGGGGGTGGCGTTGGCCCGCTGCTTGGCGTACCGCACGAGCGCCCGCCCCGACGCGTACTGCTCCCAGCATCCCTGCGAGCCGCAGCCGCACAGCAGACCGTCCGGGACCATCCGGATGTGGCCGAACTCGGCGGCCACGCCGAAGTGCCCGCGGCGCAGCTTGTTGCCGATGATGATGCCGCCGCCGAGGCCGGTGCCGAGCGTGATGCAGATGACGTTGCGATGGCCCTTGCCGGCGCCGAACTTGTACTCGCCCCAGGCCGCGGCGTTGGCGTCGTTCTCCACGACGACCGGGAGACCCACGCGGCCCTCGACCGCCTCCTTCAGCGGCTCCTGGCGCCAGTCGATGTTCGGCGCGAAGTAGACCGTCGAGCGCTGGCGGTTGACGTAACCGGCGGCACCGATGCCCACGCCGACGATCTCGTGTCCGGCGCGTGCCCCTTCCACGGCGGAGGCGATGGCGTCCACGATGCCCTCGGGCGTACCCGGGGTCGGCACCTTGTGGGTCGAGAGGATGTTGCCTTCCTCGTCGACCACGCCGGCCGCGATCTTCGTGCCGCCGATGTCGACGCCGATGGTGAGTCCCATGAATCCCTCAGTTTCGGTCGAGCCCCGCTACGGCCAACCGTACCCGAGGGGGCTTTAATCCAAGTCGATGCGTTCCCCCGGACCGGCACCCTCGTCCCCGTCGGGGTCGCGGGGGGCGGTCCAGCGGCGCTCCTGGGCCTGCACGGCGGAGCGGTAGGCGGCCAGGAGCTCGTTCCCGGCCGCCGCGAGGTGGTCGAAGACGTCCGGGTTGCGCTCGATGACGGGCTCGACGGCGGCCTTGGCCTGCTCCACGACCTGCTTGACCACCTGCTGGGCGGCGGGTCCGGCGACCGCGCCGAGCAGCGGGGCGTTGAGCGAGGACAACTTGTCGCTGACCGCCTCGACGAGTTTGCGCAGTTCCTCGGCGGCCGAGCCGGGCTGCGGGCCGTACTCGGCCCGGCGGCGGGCCTGCTCCGCGGCGAGATCCTCGGCGCACGCCGTCGCCCACGCGTCGGCGTCACTCGCCCGTACCTCGTCGAGCGCCTCCTGCCCGTCGTCGGCGGACGGCTGGAGCTCTTCGCTCATGACGGACTCCTGACTACGTTTCGTCCCTACGACGTTACCCGAACGGGCGTACCGGCTTCACCGGGTCCCGGGCCACAGCTTGGGGTCGGGGGCGAACCGGACGCGCAGCTCGCCCTCGCGCAGCGCGGCGCCGTCGACGGTGCAGCGGCGCAGGGCGGACGGCAGGGGGACGATACGGCGGAACGGCCCTGCGGTGAGGACGAGTTCGTCACCGCGCCGGACGAGGTCGAGATCATCGCGTATGGCGCCGGGCAGCGGGATGTGCCACACCAGCACGCCGTCGGCGGCGAGGCTGTCGGTGACGGGCCACTCGACCGTGGAGGCGGTGGGGTTGACGGGGACGTCCAGGGCCTCCAGGTCGTCGGTGCCGCGCGGGTCGTGCCCGAGGTGCGGGACGACCTGGACGTCGTACGACTCCCGCCACTCCTCCAGGGTCTTGCGCTGCTGGGCGACGAGGCCGGCGGGCCAGTCCTCGGGTGCGGAGCGGTTGGCGATCAGGACGTCGGGGCGCAGTCCGCGCAGGGCGAGGGCGAGGGTCGCGGCCCGTACGGCGTCGGCGCCGGCCGGGCCGGGCTCGGCGACGAGTCGTACGGCGGTGCGCCTGTCGGCGACGACGGCCTCCACGGCGGCCAGCTCGACGTCCCAGCGGGCGGCGGTCTCGTACAGCCACTCGGCGGGCATCGGGACCCCGGCCAGCCGCCCGAGCACGGGCCGCAGCGCGCGGGCCGCCTGCCGCTCCGGCGGCAGCAGCCGGCGCAGGTACCGGCGCAGTTCCTCGGGCAGGGCGAGCAGCGCGAGGGCGTGCGGAGTGGCCGGAAGATCGACGACGAGCAGGTCGTGCCGCTCGGAGAGGGCGGCGTCGCGCAGGGCCCGGAGCAGGGTCAGCTCCTCGGCGCCCGGAAGGGGGGTGACCTCCTCGGGGTCCAGCCGGGAGGCGCCGAGGAGATCGAGGGCGGCGGTGGCGCGTTCCTGGAAGGCGGCGAGATCGTCCCGGAATCCGGCGGCGGCGTCGGGCCGCCAGACGGTGAGGTTCGGGTCGGCCCCCGCCCCGAGCACAGCGCCGACGGTGTCGGCCCGGTCACCGCTGAGCAGCAGGGTCCGGCTGCCCTCACGAGCGGCACGGAGCGCGGTGGCGGCGGCGACGGTCGTACGACCGCCACCGCCAGGGCCGGTGATCAGGATGGTGCGCATGAGGGTGAACGGTAACGGACACCCAGCCGCCCACCGGTTACTTGGATCCCGCCTCGACCCGCTTCTTCAGCCCGGCCAGCGCCCGGTCGATGATGACCTTCTCGGCCTTCCGCTTGATCATCCCGAGCATCGGGATCTTGACGTCCACCGTCAGCACGTACGTGACCTCGGTCGACCCCGCTCCCGCCGGCTTCAGGATGTACGAGCCGTCCAGCGACCGCAGCATCTGGGACTTCACCAGCGTCCAGGAGACCTCGTGCTCCCCGGTCCAGGTGTACGCCAGTACCTGGTCGTCCTTGATCGCACCCGCGTCCATCACGAGCCGCACCTGCTCGGCCCGCCCCTGCGGATCCGACTGGAGGACCTCCGCCTGCTTCACCTCGCCGGTCCAGTCCGGGTAGCGGGCGAAGTCGGCGATCACCTCCATGACGTCGGCCGGTGCCGCCTCGATCGTGATGCTCGAGCTGGTGTGTTCCGCCATCGCCGTGGCTCCTCCAGATGCGGTCCGGTAGGTCGTCCTCATGCGCACGTGTGTGCAGCGTGAAGGCTACCGCGCACCCGACCCGCCGAACTCCAGCGCCCACGGCTTCCCGCTCCCGGCGAAGTGCCCCACGTTCACGCACTCCGTGGAGCCGATCCGCATCCGGCGCACCAGCGGCTGATGGACATGACCGAAGAGCGAGTACCGCGGCCTGGTGCGCCGGATCGCGGCGAGCAGCGCCTTGCTGCCCCGCTCGAAGCGGCGAGCCACCGTGTCGTAGACCAGTTCCGGCACCTCCGGGGGGATGTGGGTGCAGAGCACGTCCACCTCCCCGACCGCCTCGATCTTGGCCGCGTATTCCTCGTCGCTGATCTCGTACGGCGTGCGCATGGGGGTGCGCAGGCCGCCGCCGACGAAGCCGAAGGTCCAGCCGCCGATCTCCACCCGCTCCCCGTCGAGCACGGTGGTGCCCGGTCCCGCGTACTCGGGCCACAAGGGCGGCATGTCGACATTGCCGTACGTCGCGTACGTCGGCGTGGGAAACACCGCGAACATCTCGGCGTACTGCTTGCGTACCGCCTTCTCGATCACCGCGCCGCGGTCCGCGCCGATCCCGGCCCACAGCCGGGCGCCGAACTCGCGGGCCTCGTCGTAGCGGCGGGCGGTGCGCAGCTCGACGATGCGGTCGGCGTTCTCCGCGCCGAAGAGGTCGGGGAAGATGCCGCGGGAGTGGTCGGCGTAGTCGAGGAAGAGGACCAGGTCACCCAGGCAGATCAGGGCGTCCGCGCCGTCACCGGCGCTGGCCAGGTCCCGGACGTTGCCGTGTACGTCGCTGACCACGTGTACGCGCGTCCTGCTGTTGCCGGCTGGTGTGGATGCCATGGCGATCAAGCGTAAGCGTGTGCGGCAGGCGTGAACAGTGGCGGCCGGACCTGCGGTTACTGGCTAGTCGTCAAACGCGTCGACTACTGTGCGCGCAGAACCACCCATTCATGCAGTACCGATCTGTGTGACGCAGCGAACATCTCGCCGGGACCCCCTGTCGAAGAAGCCATACCGGCGGGTAACGTCCGGGCAGTCCAGTCGTGCTCAGGATTTCAACCACCGAGATCCCTGAGTACCTGCCCGAGCCTTGGACCGGACCGTCGCATCACACAACGTCGTGGCGCCGGCGCCCTATGAGGAGCAGCAGTCTTGCGCGAGTTCAGCCTTCCGGCCATGTACGAGGTCCCTGCGGACGGCAATCTGACCGACATCGTCCGCAGAAACGCCGCGCAGCATCCCGACGTCGCCGTCATCGCCCGCAAGGTCGGCGGGGCGTGGCAGGACGTGACGGCCACCGCCTTCCTCGCCGAGGTGCGCGCGGCCGCGAAGGGGCTCATCGCGGCCGGAGTGCAGCCGGGCGACCGGATCGCCCTGATGTCGCGCACCCGCTACGAGTGGACGCTGCTGGACTTCGCGATCTGGTCCGCGGGCGCGGTCACCGTGCCGGTGTACGAGACCAGCTCCCCCGAGCAGGTGCAGTGGATCCTCGGCGACTCGGGCGCGACCGCCGTGCTGACCGAGCTGGACAACCACACGGCCGCCGTGGAGTCGGTGCGCGACCGGCTGCCCGCCCTCAAGCACGTCTGGCAGATCGAGGCCGGCGGCATCGAGGAGCTGGGCCGGCTCGGCCAGGACGTCAGCGACAAGACGGTCGAGGAGCGCAGCTCGCTGGCGAAGGCCGACGACGCGGCGACGATCGTGTACACCTCCGGCACGACCGGCCGCCCCAAGGGCTGTGTGCTCACCCACCGCAACTTCTTCGCCGAGTGCGGCAACATCGTCGAGCGGCTGCGGCCGCTGTTCCGTACCGGCGAGTGCTCGGTGCTGCTCTTCCTGCCGCTCGCGCACGTCTTCGGCCGGCTGGTGCAGATCGCCCCGATGATCGCGCCGATCAAGCTGGGCTGTCTGCCGGACATCAAGAACCTCACCGACGAGCTGGCCGACTTCCGGCCGACGCTGATCCTCGGTGTGCCGCGCGTCTTCGAGAAGGTCTACAACTCGGCGCGCGCCAAGGCGCAGGCGGACGGCAAGGGCAAGATCTTCGACAAGGCGGCGGACACGGCCATCGCCTACAGCCAGGCCCTGGACACCCCGTCCGGCCCGTCGGTCGGCCTGCGGATCAAGCACAAGGTCTTCGACAAGCTCGTCTTCAGCAAGCTGCGCGCGGTCCTCGGCGGCCGGGGCGAGTTCGCCATCTCCGGCGGCGCCCCGCTCGGCGAGCGCCTCGGTCACTTCTTCCGCGGGATCGGCTTCACGGTCCTGGAGGGCTACGGCCTGACCGAGACCTGCGCGGCCACCGCCTTCAACCCCTGGGACCGGCAGAAGATCGGCACGGTCGGCCAGCCGCTGCCCGGATCGGTGGTGCGCATCGCCGACGACGGCGAGGTGCTGCTGCACGGCGAGCACATCTTCAAGGAGTACTGGAACAACCCGGGCGCCACCGAGGAGGCGTTGGCCGACGGCTGGTTCCACTCCGGTGACATCGGCACCCTCGACGAGGACGGCTACCTGAGGATCACCGGCCGCAAGAAGGAGATCCTCGTCACCGCGGGCGGCAAGAACGTCGCCCCGGCCGTGATCGAGGACCGGATCCGGGCGCACGCGCTGGTCGCGGAGTGCATGGTGGTGGGTGACGGTCGGCCGTTCGTGGGCGCGCTGGTCACCATCGACGAGGAGTTCCTGGGCCGCTGGGCCGCCGAGCACGGCAAGCCCGCGGGTGCCACCGCGGCGTCGCTGCACGAGGACGCGGACCTGATGGCGGCCATCCAGTCGGCGATCGACGACGGCAACGCCGCGGTGTCCAAGGCGGAATCGGTGCGGAAGTTCCGCATTCTGTCCTCCCAGTTCACGGAGGAGTCGGGCCACCTGACGCCCTCGCTGAAGCTCAAGCGGAACGTGGTGGCGAAGGACTTCGCGCAGGAGATCGAGGCGATCTACGCGAAGTAGTCACGTCGTACGACGCTATGGCGCGGTGTCCTCCACGAGGACCCGCGCCATCGTGCGTTCGGCGAGCGCGGTGATCGTGACGAAGGGGTTCACGCCGAGCGACCCGGGCACGAGCGAGCCGTCGGTGACGTACAGCTTCGGGTACCCCTTCACCCGGCCGTAGTTGTCGGTCGCCCGGCCGAGCACGCAGCCGCCCAGTGGGTGGTAGGTGAAGTTGTCGGCGAAGGCCCGGCTGGGCGAGCCGAACAGGTCGTACCGGTAGATCGTGGCGTTGGCCCGGTTGATCCGGTCGAACAGCTTCTTGGCCATGGCGGACGAGACCGCGCTCTGGGCCGCGGTCCAGTTCAGTGCCAGCGAGCCGCCCGAGAGGGAGAACGACGCCCGTTCCTGGTTCTTGGTGATCGCCAGATAGAGGCTCACCCAGTTCTCCAGCCCGGTCGGCAGCGGGGCGATCTCCGCGAAGACCGGGTTGGCGGTGTTCGCCCAGTCGTCGATGCCCATCACCGGCATCGTCGACTGGTTCACCCCGACCGTGTCCCACAGGTGGTTGGCCCGCCCGAGCATCACGTTGCCGTTGGTGCCCCAGCCGGTGCCGACGCTCGCGTCGAGCGCGGGCAGCGCGCCCGTCTCCCGCGCCCGCAGCAGCAGTTCGGTGGTGCCGAGGCTGCCGCCGCCAAGGAAGAGGTACGTGCAGTTGTACTCCTTGGTCCCGACGACCGCGCCGGTCTCGTCGATGCGCTGGGTGGTGAGCAGGTACGTCCCGTCCCCGGCCCGGCTGATCGAGGTCACCCGCTCCAGGGTGTGGATCGTGACGTTCCCGGTGCCGAGCGCGGCGGCCAGGTAGGACTTGTCCAGGCTGCGTTTGCCCTGGTTGTTGCCGTACATCACCTCACCGGCGAGTGCCGACCTGGGCGCGGTGCCGGCCGCCTCGCGCTGCATGTGGCCGAAGTCGTAGACGTTCGGCACGAAGGTGGTCCGCAGACCGGCGTTGGCGGCGTGCTTGCGGGAGATCCGGGTGTAGCGGTACCACTCGGTGGACTCGAACCAGGCCGGGTCGATGCTGTTGACGCCGAGCATGGAGCGGGCCCGGGGGTAGTAGGTGGCGTACATCTCGTCCGCGTCGACGGAGGGGAACTGCTCCTCGAAGTACGACTTGAGCGGGGTGACCGCCATGCCGCCGTTGACCAGGGAGCCGCCGCCGACACCGCGGCCCACGAACACCGAGATGTTCGCGAAGTGCACCCGGTCCAGGACGCCGGGATAGGGGTTGATGTCCTTGTTGACGACGTCCAGCCACAGGAAGGTGGCCAGCGGGGCCTCGGTGCGGTTGCGGAACCACATGGAGCGCTGGTCCGGGGCGGTGGTGGAGCAGAAGACCTTTCCGTCGGGTCCGGCCGTGTTCCACAGCCGGCCCATCTCGATCACGATCGTACGGATCCCCGCCTGGCCGAGGCGCAGGGCGGCGACGGAACTGCCGTACCCCGAACCGACCACGATCGCGGGGGCGTTGTCCACGGCGGCGGGCTCGACTGCCGACGCCGACTGGAGACCGATGCGGGTGAGACCGGACGCGGCGGCCGTCTGCAGGGCCACCATGCCCAAGATGTGACGTCTCGTCAGCTGACGTTGCATCAGTTTTGCTGTCATGTCCGGAGAATGGGCGGATTATTGGCTTCCGCCTAGACCACGGGCATGCTTTACAGCAGCGTTTTCAACTTCTCCGCCAGCAGGTCCCAGCGCCACTTCTCCTCGACCCACTCCCGGCCCCGCTCGCCCATCCGGCGGCGCAGCTCGGGGTCGCCCAGGAGAGCGGTGATCCGGTCGGCCGCCTGCTCCGGCGAACCGCCCCGCACCACCCAGCCGGTCTCACCGTCCAGGACCGCGTCCGGCGCGCCGCCCGAGTCGCCCGCGACGACCGGCAGACCCGTCGCCGAGGCCTCCAGGTAGACGATGCCGAGGCCCTCCACGTCCAGACCGCGCCGCCGGGTGCGGCACGGCATGGCGAAGACGTCACCGGCGCCGTAGTGGGCGGGGAGCTCGGACCACGGGACCGCGCCGGTGAAGCGGACCGAGTCGGCCACCCGGGTCTCGCGGGCCAGGTGCCGCAGTTCCTTCTCGTACGGTCCGCCGCCGACGATCAGCAGGACCGCGTCCGGCTCCTTCAGCAGGATCCGGGGCATCGCGAGGATCAGCGTGTCCTGGCCCTTGCGCGGGACCAGCCGGGAGACGCAGACGACCACCGGGCGGTCGGTCAGGCCGAGCCGGGCCCGCACCTCGGCGCCACCGGAGCCGGGGTGGAAGGTCTTCTCGTCGACACCCGGCGGCAGCTGGACCATCCGCGAGGCCGCTTCGGCCGACAGCGCGGTCGAGATCCGCGAGCGCGTGTACTCGCCGAGATAGGTGATCGTGTCCGTCGACTCCCCGATCCGGCGCAGCAGCTGCCGGGAGGCGGGCAGCTGGGCCCAGCCGGCCTCGTGCCCGTGGGTCGTGGCGACCAGCCGCTCGGCACCGGCCGCCCGCAGCGCGGGAGCCATCAGTCCGAGCGGGGCCGCCGCCCCGAACCACACCGACGTACAGCCGTGCTCGCGCAACAGACCGACCGCCCGCCGGGTCGCCCCCGGCGTGGGCAGCAGCATCGTCGTGGAGTCGCGGACGACGGTGAAGGGCTGCTCGGCGTCGAAGGCCGCCGTGGCCTCGAGGCCCTCCCGGCTCCGCTTCCAGGTGGAGGCGTAGACGACCAGCCGCTGCGGATCCAGCCGTAGCGCCATGTTGTGCAGGAAGGCCTGGATGCCGCCGGGGCGGGGCGGGAAGTCGTTGGTCACGATGAGCGTCTTGTGCATCGCGGCCGACCTTATCGGAGCACCGCCCGCAGCAGGTCACGGCCGTGCCGGTGGCCGACCCACAGCTTCCCGGGACATCATGTTCCCCTTGAGGCGGACACCGGGACGCGCACGAACGGCAGGGGACCAGTGGAGACGACGGGCACACGGCGATCCCTGGCGGGGCTGCTCGGCATCTGGGCCCTGACCAGGGTGGTTCTGCTGCTCTTCGTGTTCAAGGTGTACGTCTTTCCCGGCCCGGACGTCACCAGTGACGTGTCGGTGATCTACCAGGGCTGGTACGAGGTCCTGCGCACCGGAACGTTCCCGCAGGACGACGTCACCTGGCAGTACCCGCCCGCCGCGGCCCTCGCGATCCTCTCCCCCGCGCTGCTGTTCTACCTGGACTACGCCTCCGCGTTCTTCGTGCTGGCCTTCGCCGCCGACGTCGCCGTCCTCGCCCTGCTGGTGTACACGGGCCTGCGTCCGGGCCGGCGCCTGCGCGGGGCCTGGGTGTGGGCCGTGGGCGTACCGCTGCTCGGACCGACCGTGTACGCCCGCTACGACGTGATGGTGACCGCCGTGGCGGTGGCCGCGCTGCTCGCGGGCGCCCGGCACCCCCGGGTGATGGGCGCGCTGACGGCGTTCGCCGCGCTGCTGAAGGTGTGGCCGGTGCTGCTGCTGGTGGCCGCCCGTCGCCGCTCGGCCTGGGCGTCGGCCGCGGCGACCGCGGGTTTTGTGGCGGCGCTGTTCTGGCTGGCGATGCCGGGGGCGTTCGCGTTCCTGACCTTCCAGCGGGACCGCGGCACGGAGGTGGAGTCGCTCGGCGCCCTGGTCTTCCATGTGGCCCGGCACTTCGGCTGGGACGGACAGGTGCTGCTGAACTACGGGTCGGTGGAGTTCCTCGGCCCGTACGTGGACGTGGTCAGCACGGCCGCGCTGGTGCTGACCGGGGTCGCCTTCGGCTGGCTGCTGCTGTGGCGGTTCAGGGCGAACCGATTCCTCCCGCACACCCTCGCGGACGCGGCCTTCGTGGGGGTGCTGATGTTCACGACCACCAGCCGGGTGATCAGCCCGCAGTACATGGTGTGGCTGGTCGGCCTGGCGGCGGTGTGCTGGTGCTTCCGGGGGAGCCGGATGGGTGTGCCGGTCGTGCTGGTGCTGGCGGCGTCGCTGGTGACGGTGCTGGAGTTCCCCGTCTGGTTCGCGCACGTGGTGTCGAGCGACGCCCTCGGGATCACCCTGCTCTTCCTTCGCAACGGTCTGCTGGTCCTGGCCACGGTGCTGGCCGCCCGGGCCCTGTGGCGCTCCACGGTGACCGCCTCCGCCCCCGCGCCCGTCCCGCCTCAGCCCACCCGCGCCAAGGAGACCTCGCTGCCCTCCTGACGGACCTGTCGCAGCAGCAGAGCGCCCTGCAGCGCCATCGCGAGCCCCAGCGCCAGACACACCCCCGGCAGACCCAGCCCGGACAGCCCGTGGGCCAGCGGCAGCTGTACGGCCGTACCGACGACGGTCACGCGCAGCAGCGCCGGCGCGTTTCCACCGCCCTCGAAGACCCCGCCGAGCGCGATGCAGCAGGCCATGAGCACGAGATAGGGCCCGATACAGCGCAGGAACAGCACGCCTTCCCGGGCGACCTCCGGCCCGGCGCCGAAGGCGGCCATGACCCAGGGCGCGCCGACCGCGAGCAGGGCGGCCGCCGCGAGCCCCACCGCCCCGGACACCAGCACCGCCTGCCGCCCGATGGCCCGCCGCTCGTCCCGCCCGGCACCGATGCTGTGGGCGGTGTGGATGGCGGCGGCCTGGCGCACGGCGTAGAAGGCCATGGTGGCCAGGTACAGGACCTTGTAGGCGATCGAGTAGGCGGCCACCGCCGTCACCCCGAGCCGGGCCACGATCGCGACCAGGACCAGGGCACCGCCCTGGCGCACGGTGAAGTCGGCGGCCATGGGCAGCCCGGTGGCGAGCGTCCGGCGCGGGGAGGCCCCGGCCCTGATCCGCGCGCTCGACCGCAGCAGCTCGTTGCGGCGCAGGGCGACCAGTCCCACGCCCAGCGCCAGCGCGCGGCACAGGACCGTGGCGGCGGCGGCGCCCTGGACGCCGTGGAAGTGGATCGCGAAGGGGTCCACGACGAGGATCAGGCCGTTGGCGAGCAGGGCCAGGCGCATCGGGGTACGGGTGTCGCCGGCGCCCTTGAGGATGCCGTCGAGCAGGGTCTGCGCGAAGAAGACGGCGATGCCGGGCAGGGAGATCGCGAAGTAGGCGGTGGCGAGCGGCACCGCCGGCCCGTCGCCGCCGAGGACCAGCCGGGCCAGGGGCTCCCGCAGCGGCAGACCGGCCAGCACGACGACCGGTGTGACCAGGGCGTACAGCGTCCACCCACCGCGTACGGCGGCCCGCAGCGCCACCGGGTCGCGGGCGCCCCTGGCGTGCGCGACCAGCACGGTCGTGCCGGAGCCGAAGACCAGGGCGATGCCCAGCAGCACGTTCTCGGTGTTGGTCGCCACGGCCACGGCGGCGACGGCCGGGCCGCCCAGCCGGGAGACCCAGACGGTGTTGATGATCCCGGCGGCGACGGAGGCCAGCAGGGAGAAGTAGACGGGGTGGGCGAGCGCGATGAGCTGCTGGCGATGCGTGTGCACGGGTCCCCCTGAGCCGGCGACAAGGTGCTACCTCGTTTCGAGGTATCTCGGTTAGAGGTAGCATGACGCGTACGACACCCGCAAGGAGGAACCGGTGCTGGAGCTGTCGATCCTCGGCTTTCTGGCCGAAGAGCCGCTGCACGGGTACGAGTTGAAGGAGCGCATCACCGCGCTCAGCGGTCATGTCCGGCCGGTCAGCGACGGCGCCCTCTACCCGGCGATCACCCGGCTCACCAAGGCCGGTCTGCTCGACCAGCGCACCGAGCCCGGCGTGAGCGCCGCCCCGCGCCGGACGCTGTCGCTGACCGAGGAGGGCCGCGCCGAGTTGCTGGAACGCCTGCGCCACCCCAAGCAGGCGGAGATCACCGACCAGGTCCGCTTCAACACCCTGCTGGCGTTCCTGCGGCATCTGCCCGAGCCGGCTGAGCAGGCCGCCGTGCTCCGCCGCCGACTGGAGTTCCTGCGCACACCGTCGAGCTTCTTCTACCGGGAGGGCGAGCCGGTACGCGCGGAGGAGGCCGGCGATCTGTTCCGCCAGGGAATGCTGCGGGTAGCGCGGGCCACGGGGACGGCCGAGCGGACGTGGCTCGCGGAGGCGATCGAGGAACTGGAGGGGGCGAAGTGATCACGCCGGGGGCGGGCGCGCGATCAGGCGCACTGATCGCGCCGGGGGCTCGGGCACGAGGTCAGGCGAACTCACCGCGCCAAGAGCGCTGGCACGGGGCCACGCGAACTCACCGCGCCAAGAGCGCTGGCACGGGGCCACGCGAACTCACCGCACCAGCGACCGGACGCGGCATCAGGCGAACTGGCCGCGGCGGCGCACCGGGCGTGGGGTCAGGTGAACTGGCCGCGCAGGTAGTCGCGCCACTGCCAGGTGAAGTCCTCCAGCGTCGTGCCGAGGACCTTCTCCATCGCGTCCTCGACCGCGCCCGGCCGCTTCTCGTGCGCGCCGACGGCCCGGTAGAACTCGCCGAGCCGTACCTCGCCCCAGCGGTCCGCGATCATCCGGCAGGCCATCCAGCCGCTCTCGTAGGCCTGCGCGAGCCCGGCCGAGTCACCGGTGAACCCGAAGTCCTCGTCGGTCGGCAGGCCCGCCGGGACCCGGCCCTCGGTCACCGCCCGCCACAGTTCGGGCGCGGCGTCGGAGGGCGTGCGGCCCGAACCGAGGTAGCCGACCCAGTCTGCGTAGCCCTCGGAGAGCCAGAGCGGGGTGGCGGCGCTGGTGTGCGCCCGGGTGGCGACGTGGGTCGCCTCGTGGGTGAGCACGACCTGCTTGCCGCTCTGGCCGAGGACGCCGTACGCGACCGGGTTGAGGATGATCCGGTCCGCGGGCGCCTCGGCGGGGGCGCCGGTCTCGCCGGTGGTGACCGCCGCGATCCCCCGGTACGACGAGGCGGGTGAGCCGAGCAGCCCCGCCATCCCCTCCAGCGACTCCGGTACGAGCACGACGATCCGGCGCGGCCACTCCGTGCCCCACGCCTGCGTCACCGAGGGCACCGCGCGGTCGGCCAGGTCGGCGAATGAGCGCAGCCGATCGGCGGACTGCCCGACCCCGAGCACCAGGCTGCGCTCGCCCCGGACCGCGTCCACCCGGCCCTGGTCCCAGAGTTGCTCGGCCGCCTTCTTCGCGGGCCGCTCGGACTCGACGTACCACTCCCCCGCCGCGTCCAGACTGAGCTTCAGTGTGCGGGCGGCGGTGACCGGGGCCCGGTCCTGGCCCCTGACCCGGTACCGCAGTTCGGCCTCGGCGGTGGCGGTGTCACCGGTGCTCCGGACGCCGGTGACGCGGTAGGCCCATTCCTCGAAGGGCACCGCGCGCAGATCGTCGAACCCGCTCTGCGCGCCCGTCCGTACGAAGGCCGACTCGTCGCGCTCGACGATCGCCTCCGCCCGCCGGTCGAGCACCCGCTGCACCGACTCCTGGACCCCGTCGACGGGGGGACTCCCGCCGCACGCGACGAGCGAGACGAGCAGCAGACACAGCGCCACCACCGCACCCGACCCGGACGCCCGCCGTCGACCAGCCATGCGGCGATGTTACGGCGATCAGCGCGCGAAGGTCAGACCCCGGTCGGCACCGGACGGCACGGACGGCACGGACGGCACCGGACGACCATCGGCCCCGGACCCGCCGTCAGACCCTGGGCGACCGCCACCGCCTGCCGCACCACAGCCACCGGAACACGGCGCCGCCCCGACCCGTCCGGGCCGCGCGCGTCAGACCCTCGTGACCGTCGCCCCCGGCATCATCCCCACCGGGTCGTAGCGCACCGCCGCACCGGGGTAGGGCGCGTGGATCACCTGGCCGTTGCCCACGTACATCCCGACATGGGAGGCGTCCGCGCGGTAGGTGACCAGATCGCCGGGCCGGGCCTGGGAGAGGGGGACCTGGCGGCCGGCGAAGCGCTGCCCCTGGGAGGTGCGCGGGAGGGCGACCCCGGCCTGCGCGTACGACCACTGCATCAGGCCCGAACAGTCGAAACCGCTGGGACCGTTGGCGCCCCAGACGTAGGGCTTGCCGAGGGCGGAGCGGGCGGCGGCCATCGCGGCGCCGGCGCGGCCCGAGGCCGGGGCGGCGCCCCCGAGCTCGGGCATGTCGGAGCGGCCCGAGCGGGACGCCCGGTCGTAGGCGGCGCGCTCGGCGGACGGCAGGGAGTTGAGCAGCGCCCGGGCCTTGGCGAGCTTCCCCTCCACCGTCCGCTTGTGGGCGGCGACGGCCTTGCGGCTCTTGTCCAGCTCGCCGAGCTTGTGAGAGGCCTCGGCGCGCTCCTGGGCGAGTTCGCGCATCGCGTCCTGGAGGTCCTTCAGCTCGCCCGCCTGGTGCGCGGTGATCCGGCCGAGGGTGGCCGCCTTGTCGAGGTAGTCGTCCGGGTCGTCGGAGAACAGCAGTGCCAGGGACGGGTCGAGCCCGCCGGAGCGGTACTGCGCCCCGGCCAGCGAACCGAGCGTCTCCCGCATGGAGTTGATGCGCTCCTGCTGCCGGGCGATCCGGTCCTGTGCGTCACCCACCTGCTCGCGCAGTCCGTCGGCGCGCTCGTCGGCCTTGTTGTAGGCCTCCGTGGCCTTCTCGGCCTCCTCGTAGAGGCGGTCCACCTCGGCCCTGGTGTCGTCGTGCGGCGCGGCCGAGGCCGGTACGACGCCGAGGACGGCGGCCGCTGCTGACATGACACAGAGCGCTGCGCTCGCGCCCCGGTCGAACCCGGACGGTACAAGGCGACGATGAGACCCCACGAGAAGCCGCACCCCTTCCGCTGGCGGACAGGACTTTCCCCACGAGGGGGAAACGCGGCAGACAGTAACCACACGACGGGGCGCCGACCAACGACCGCCGTGGCCACGCAACGTGACGCCCCGCCACAGACGCAGGTCATGGGCGGGGCGCGGGGTCAGTTCAGGTCGACGCGATTCGCCCGTTCGGGCGGCACGGTGTCGTGATCTTGAGGGTGCTCAGATCCGGACGCCGAACTGGTACGGCATGTTGTTGATCGACTCGTAGCGGACCACCGCGCCGGTGCGCGGGGCGTGCAGCACCTGGCCGTTGCCCGCGTAGAAGCCGACGTGGTGCAGGTCGCTGTAGAAGATGACCAGGTCGCCGACCTTGAGGTCGGACTGGCTGTAGATGCGCGTGCCGTAGCTGGCCTGGGCCTGCGAGGTGCGCGGGATGCCGACACCGGCCTGGGCGAAGGCCCAGGAGGTCAGGCCCGAGCAGTCGAAGGAGGAGGGGCCGGAGGCGCCGTAGACGTAAGGCGAGCCGATCTTGCTCTGGGCGGCCTGGAAGGCGGCCATGGCCCGGCCGGAGCCCTGCGCGGCGTCGCCGAGGTCGACGCGGTCGGCGGAGGAGCGGCTGGCGCGGTCCTCCTCGGCGGCGAGGGCGGCCTTCTCGGCGGCGGTCAGGGAGTTCAGGAGCTTCTGCGCCTCGGCGAGCTTGTCCTGGACTTCCTGCTTCTTCTTGCCCAGTTCGGTCCGGGTGGAGGCGAGGTCCTTGAGCTTCTCGGTGGCCTCGGCCCGGTCCTGGGCGAGCTCGCGCTGCTTGTCCTGGATCTTCTTGAGCGACTCGACCTGCTGGCTGCTCAACTGGTCGAGCGTGGAGGCCTTGTCGAGGTAGTCGTCCGGGTCCGAGGAGAGGAACAGCTGGACCGAGGAGTCGATGGAGCCGGTGCGGTACTGAGCGGCGGCCGCCAGGCCTATGGAGTCGCGCATCTCGTTGAGGTCTTCCTGACCGCGCGCGACGTTGTCCTGGATCGTGGAGATCTCCTTCTGGAGCTTCTCCTGCTTCTCCTTGGCGCCGTTGTACTTCTCGGTGGCCTGCTCGGCCTCCTCGTAGAGCTTGTCGACCTTGGCCTTGACCTCGTCCTTGCTCGGCTTCTCACTGGGAGCGGCGTTGGCCGCCTGCGAGCTGATGGCCACGGCAGCAGCGGCGGCGGTGGTCAGCACGGTCACACGTGCGCGGCTCGGCTGCTTGGGTCGACGGTGGGACGCCACGGAGGCGAACTCCTTCTTCTCAGTGATCTTCCGATCGAAGGTTCGAAGGCAGACCCTAGTGACCTCGCTGTGATCAGTTCAAACCCAAGGGCGATTTATCCCGGTTACGGTCCGCATTCTTTACCTTCAACCCACGTGCGGTGATGCTCACTTGACGCTACGTTGCGTGACGCTTCCGTCAATTCGGGCATTGCAACCGGAGGTTGACCTTCAGGACAGTCGCTTCAGAAGCACCGCAGATGCCACGGGCCGGGCGCCCGCCCTGGCGACCCCGTCGGCCACCTCGCGATCGGTCGAGACGACGATGACCGGACGCCCCGGCGGCTCGGCGCGCACCAGCTGGCGGATCAACTCGTCGGCGGTGATCCCGGGCTTGGAGAACAGCACCCGCACCCCGCGCGGCGGCGCCAGCAGCACCGGCGCGGCCAGCTCGGCCCCGTCGAAGACACAGGTCACCTCGGCGCCGGTCTGGGCGGCGAGCTGGGAGAGCTGCCCGAGCAGCCGCAGCCGCTGCTTCTCCAGCGGCATCTGGGGATAGCCGGTCTTGGTGACGTTGTAGCCGTCCACGACCAGATGCGCCTGCGGCAGCGCCAGCAACTGGTCGAGAATCGCCGGGTCGTTCTCGGACAGCGCCCGCGCGGCGATGTCCTTCGGTGTCATACGTCCCGGTTCGACCGCGTCCACGGTCTCGGCCGGACGCACCGACACCGGCGGCAGCGCCAGCTCCCGGCGCAGCCCCTGGGTGGCGTCGAGCAGGGTGTCCAGCAGCAGCCGCACCCGCATGTCCTCCACGCTGCGGCCCTCGCGCGCCGCCCGGCGGGTGGCCTCCAGGGCCGCCTCCGCCTCCCCGAGCCGGGACTTCAGCCGCCGGGTCTCGCTCTCGGCGGCGGAGACCTGCCCGTGCGCCTCGGCGCGTACCGCCTCGATCTCGCCGTGCGCCTTGCGCAGCGCGGCCTCACCGCGCTTGACGTCGCTGAGGGCGGCGCGCAGCTTGCGGTGAAGCGATTCGGCTTCCTTCCGCGCCGCGTCCAGCTCGGTGCGCAGCCGCTCGGTCTCGGCCCGGATCTGCTCCTTGGCCTGGGTGAGTTCGCCGCGCACCCGCTCCAGCTCGGCCCGGCTCTCCTCGTCGGCGCGCTCGGCGTCGGCCCGCTGGGCCTCCTCGCCGGCCGCGGTCACGAGCTTGACCCAGCCCGTGGGCCGCAGCACATAGGCCGCGGCCGCCACATCGAGCGGATCCGCGGCCGGGGGCGGTGAGCCGGAGTCGAGGGCGCCGGCCAGTTCCGGCTGGGCCTCTCTCAGCTTCTCCCCGATCCGCTGGCGGAACAGCGGATCGGTCTCCAGCGCGGCGGCCATCGCGTTGCCCGCGAACTTGGCCCGCCGGTTCGGGGCGAAGCGGGCGTACTGCCTGAGCTGGGCGGGCAGTTCACCGACGGTCAGCCCGCCGAACCCGTCCGAGACGATCTGCACGACTCTTCTGCGCACTCCGTCGGGCAGCGGACGGTCGAGCACCTCGGCGGCGCCGTCGCCCGGCCCCCCGCCTGTGGTCTCCACCATCCGTCTCACCCCAATGCCTGTGCGGGATCCCCCCGGCTGAGGGGATCGCCCCGGCGGGTCCCGCTCCGCTCAGGAGCCGGCACCCGGCCTGTCCACGAGTTCCACCTGATCCACGGCGTTGCACCAGCGGCAGCGCACCGACTCGATCGTCTCACTGACCACCTCGCGCTCCTCGACCGTGGGCTCACCGGCGAGGTCGAGGTGGACGTACTCCACGACCTTCGACGAGCGGGTCACGTCGAACCGGGTGAGGTTGCCGCAGAGCGTGCAGCGCCACCGCGTGGTGGCGGTCGGCAGGGGAACCGTCATCGCGACCGTTCTTTCCTTCCAGTGTCGGTGACTCACCGGCATCCCCGGTGCGTGTGGCTCGTAACCCTACGGCCTGGCGGGTACTCGCCGCTCGGCCGTCCATCGCGGCGAGGCGGTCTGTTCGTGTACACCCCCTTACGTCATGCTTTGTGTTCGTGATCAGCAATTGGAACAGCACGGTCGTCAGAGCCCTCCGGATGCCCTCGGCGCCGGTGACATATGCCCTGATCGGCCTGTGCACGCTGATCTTCCTGATCGGCCCCGCTTCCGGGCTGAACCCCGGCTACGGCACCGGGGACGACCTCGTCGCCGCGCAAAGGGCGTATTTCCGCCGCTGGGGCGTGGTCCCGGCGGAGCTGTTCGAGGGCTCCGCACGAGCCGCGCTCACCCCGGCCACCGCCCTGTTCGTGCACGGCAGCTGGGTGCACCTGCTGGGCAACATGCTCTTCCTCTACGTCTTCGGTGTCATGACCGAGGAACGCATGGGCCGCCTCCAGTTCACGCTCTTCTACCTGGGCTGCGGCTATCTCGCCCTGCTCGGCTACGCGGCCGCCAATTCCGACTCCGAGCAGTCCCTGGTCGGGGCGTCCGGCGCGATCTCGGCGGTCCTCGGCGCCTTCCTGGCGCTGTTCCCACGGGCCCGGGTGACCAGCCTGCTGCCGTTCCTGCTCTTCCTGCCGTTGCGCTTCCCCGCCTGGGTGGTGCTGCCGTTCTGGGCGACCCTCCAGTGGCTGGCGGCGGGGCAGGCGGACAGCGGGCCCGGGGTGGCGTATCTGGCCCATCTCGTGGGCTTCGGGCTCGGCTGCGGCTTCGCCTGGGTGCGGTTCGGCCGTACGACTAGAGTGAAGCCCACCCCAGCGACGCCGGCCCCCGAGGGAGAGAACCAGCCGTGATCACCGCGATCGTCCTCATCAAGACCAGCGTGGACCGGATCCCCGAGATCGCGGAGCAGATCGCTTCGCTGGACAGCGTCAGCGAGGTCTTCTCCGTCACCGGCACCTACGACCTGATCGCGATGGTCCGGGTCAAGGAGCACGAGGACCTCGCCGAGGTCATCCCCGGCCGCATCAGCAAGATCCCCGGCGTCGAGGGCACCGACACCCACGTGGCCTTCCGGACGTACTCCCAGCACGACCTGGAGGCCGCGTTCGCGATCGGCCTGGACGGCTAGGCCGTGAGGTCCACGGCCGCCACGCCCTCCTCCGAGGTGACGTAGAGGCGGCTGCCGCGGATCAGGGGGGCCGAGACCGGGTAGCCGGCCTTGAGCGGGAAGCGCCACAGCCGCTCGCCCTTGAGGTTCAGGGCGTGGATCTCCGTGGGGGTCTGGAGGAGGATCCGGTCGCCCAGGACCGCGGGTTCCGTGAGGTCGTCGCCCTCGGCGTGGTACGTCCAGGCGGGCCCGCCGTCCGCCGTGAACGCCTTCAGGACCTGGTTCTCCGTGACGAGGGCCAGCGAGCCGGCCGCGGTGACCGGCGCGTCCCCCTCACCGTCGAGTTCCTTGGTCCGCCACAGCCGCTCCCCGTCGAGGGTGTAGCCGTGCCAGGTCCACTCGCCCGCCGAGGCGGCGGCCAGGGTCCGGCCCCCCACCACCACGGGCCGCCGGAGCTCGGTGCCGGCCTCGGCCTCCCACAGCTGCGTGCCGTCGGCGGACAAGGCGACGAGCCGGCCGGTCCGGGTGCCCGCGTAGACCACGCCGCCGTGCACCAGCGGTGCCTCGGTGAGAGCGCCCGCCACGCCGCGCTGCCAGCGCAGGCTCCCGTCCGCCGCGTAGACCCGCAGGGCCCCGATCTCCTCGTCCCCGGCGCCCACCACGACCGCGTCCCCCGCGAGCACGGGTGCCGTGCCCACCGGTCCGAGGTCCCGGCTCCAGCGGCGCTTGCCCGCCGTGTCGTAGTGGCACAGCCGCAGCCGCTGGGAGCCGTCCGCGCTGTCGCCCTCGACCACGGTGCAGTAGACGCCGTCCGCCGTCGCCAGGGGATCGAGACCCCCTCCCGGGAGCACGGTCTGCCAGCGGTCGTCTCCCCCGGCGGACAGCGCGACGAGGTCGTTGGCGGAGGACACGGTGTACAGGACGTCACCCTTGGGCGAGAGCGCGCCGAGCTGCGGGGTCATGACCTGGGTCATCGAGAACTGCCAGCGCACGGTGGGCTTGCCCGTGGCCGACGCCGTGGGCGCCTTCCCCTTCCCGCCCCCCGGCTCCTCCCGCAGCCACCACCAGCCGCCCACACCCCCGGCGACGGCCACCGCGGCCGCCCCGCCGGTCACGGCCCTCAGCACCCGCCGCCGTGACGGCGGCGCGGGTACCGGCACCGGGGCGGAGGCGGGCGCCGCGACCGCGCCCGCCTCCGTCGCGGGTGCCACGTACTCGACGCCGCTGACCCGCTCCCCGTTCTCCACCGGCACCCACCGGGCGCCGCCCTGGAACCAGCCCGGCCCGACCGCGGTCCGCAGTGAGACCTCGGTGTGACCCACCGCCGCCGTGACGGCCTCCGGCCGCGGCCGTTCGGCCGGGTCGGGGCGCAGACAGGACTCCACCAGGGGGCGGAACTCCGCGGGCACCCGGGACAGATCGTGATCGCCGTTCAGGATGCGCAGCAGGACCACCGAGTCATGCCCCTCGCCGAAGGGCTGGCGGCCCCCGGAGGCGTACGCGAGGACCGCGCCCAGCGCGAACACGTCGCTCGGCGGGCCCACTTCGGTGCTGTTGCGGATCTGCTCCGGGGAGACGTAGCCGACCGTGCCCACGATCGAGCCGGGGTTGGTCAGCGCGGTCGCCTCCAGTGCCCGGACGATCCCGAAGTCGATGACTCGCGGACCGTCCGCCGCCAGCAGGATGTTGGAGGGCTTGAGGTCCCGGTGGACCAGGTCCCGGGCGTGGATCGCCGCGAGCGCCCGGCCGAGGGCCGCCGCGAGGATCCGTACGGCGGGACCGGGCAGCGGTCCGTCGTCCAGCACGGCGTGGGCGAGGGTGGGGCCCTCGACGAACTCGGTGGCCATCCAGGGCGGTTCGCCGTCGGGGTCGGCGTCGACCACCCGCGCGGTGTACGTACCGTCCCCGCCGACCTCGCGCGCGGCACGCAGCTCCTGGCGGAAGCGGGCCCGGAAGGTGCGGTCCCCGGCGTGCTCGGGCCGCACCACCTTGACGGCCAGCCGCAGCCCGCCGCGTCCCTCGGCGAGGTACACCTCGCCCATTCCCCCGGCGCCGAGCCGTCCGAGCACCTCGTACGGCCCGATCCGCCGAGGATCCGTCTCCCGCAGCCTCTGCACCCCGTGCCTCCCCCAGCTGATCCCCAGGGGAGCGTACGTCAGACGATCACACCGCGGGGACGCAACGCCCTTCCTCCGTGCGGTAGTTCCACTTCGCCCCGTCCCGGACCAGTTCGCGCACCGCGCTCACGAAGCGCTCCACGTGCTCGTCCGGGGTGCCCGCGCCGAAGCTCACCCGGATCGCGTTGAGGGACTTCTCGCCGGGCGCCGCCTCGGGGGCGCCGCACTCGCCCTGGGTCTGCGGGTCGCTGCCGAGCAGGGTGCGGAGCAGGGGGTGGGCGCAGAACAGTCCGTCGCGCACGCCGATGCCGTACTCGGCGGAGAGGGCGGCGGCGAAGTGGGAGCTGTTCCAGCCGTCGACGACGAAGGAGATGACGCCGACGCGGGGGGCGTCGTCGCCGAAGAGGGAGAGGATCCGGACCTCGGGGACCTCGGCCAGTCCCTCGCGGACCTTCTCGATCAGGCACCGCTCACGGGCCACGAGGGTGTCGAATCCCGCCTCCGTGAGGGCCTTGCAGGCCGACGCGATGGAGTAGGCGCCGATGACGTTCGGCGACCCGGCCTCGTGCCGTGCCGCGCTGTCGTGCCACTCCACGTCCACTCCCCCGTCCGCGCGGCGGCCGACCTTGCGGCTCGCGCCGCCGCCCGCGAGGTACGGCTCGGCGGCCCGCAGCCAGTCGGCGCGGCCCGCGAGGACGCCGGAGCCGAAGGGCGCGTAGAGCTTGTGGCCGGAGAAGGCGACCCAGTCGACGTCGAGGTCCCGCACCGAGAGCGGGTGGTGCGGGGCGAGTTGGGCGGCGTCGAGGACGATCCGGGCGCCGTGCGCGTGGGCGGCGGCGGCCAGCTCCCGCACCGGCCACAGCTCACCGGTGACGTTCGAGGCGCCGGTGACACAGACCAGGGCCGGGCCGCAGGGGTCGCGGTCGGCGAGGGCGCGCTCCAGGGTCTCGACGGCCTGGCGCGGGGTGCGCGGGGCGTCGAGGTAGGTGACCGCCGCGTCCCGCCAGGGCAGCAGCGAGGCGTGGTGCTCGGTCTCGAAGACGAAGACCTGGCAGTCGGCGGGCAGCGCGGCGGCGAGCAGGTTCAGGGAGTCCGTGGTGGACCGGGTGAAGATCAGCTGGTCGTCGGCGCGGCAGTCCAGGAACTCGGCGACGGTCCTGCGGGCGTTCTCGAACAGGTCGGTGGAGAGCTGCGAGAGGTACCCGGCGCCCCGGTGCACGCTGCCGTAGTACGGCGCGTAGGCGGCCACGTCGTCCCACACCCGCTGCAGCGCGGGGGCGCTGGCGGCGTAGTCGAGCGCGGCGTAGGTGACCTCGCCGCCGGTGACCAGCGGGACGGTGACATCACGTCCCAGAACGGGCAGCGGGGAACAAATGGCCTGGTCGGCGGCAGCGGTGAAGACAGACATGACGGGAACTCCCGTGGAAGAAGAGGTGTGAGAGAGAAGGGGTACGCAGAAGCGGGGCTCAGTGGCCCTATCGCATTCGCTTGCTCACGGAAGAACTCCTCGACGACCGCGCTTGCCATGAACCTTGCTGTTCACGGCCTGGTCTTCACCCGGGGCACCCCGCCACGGACGGAGGGTTGCCGGACAGTCGGCCGGGGCCTCATGACTGTCACTCATGACCTGGTCAAAGAACGTACGTGAAGTGATCGCGGTCCCGCAACCCGTGTCCGGATCGCGGGACCGACCGGCGGGCGGCTAGTGCCGCGTCAGGCAACGTTTGCCCGTCAAGGAGCGGCGTCCGGTGCGTGCTCTCGGCGTGCCGGGTGCAAGCCCTCGTACTGGATGTACTTGGGCGTGTGCCCGGTGCGGCGAGAGTGCGTGCCGGGCGTCGCGACGGGGCGAACGTTGCCTGACGCGGCACTAGGCGTTGCTGACGGCCACCCAGCGCTCCAGCGTGCGCTTGGCCGCGCCCGAGTCGACGGACTCCGCCGCCTTCGCCATGGCGGCGCCGATCTGCTCCGCGAGGGGCGCGTCGGTGGGGTGCAGGGCCACCAGCGCCGCCGCCGAGTTCAGCAGTACGGCGTCCCGGACGGGGCCGGTCTCGCCGTTCAGCAGGCGCAGGGCCACGTCGGCGTTGTACGAGGCGTCGGCGCCCCGCAGGGCCTCCACCGGGACGAGGTCGATGCCGACGTCCCGGGGGTCGAAGGCCTCCTCGGTGACCTTGCCGTCGCGGACGATCCACACCCGGGAGGTCGAGGTGGTGGTCAGCTCGTCCAGGCCGTCGTCGCCGCGGAACACCAGCGAGGAGTTGCCGCGCTCGGCGAAGACACCCGCCACGATCGGCGCCATCCGCGGATCGGCGACCCCGACGGCCTGCGCCCGCACCCGGGCGGGGTTGGTGAGCGGGCCGAGGACGTTGAAGACGGTCCTGATCCCGAGCTGCCCGCGCGCCGCGCCCGCGTGCCGCATCGCCGGGTGGAACCTGGCCGCGAAGCAGAAGGTGATCCCGGTCTCCTCGACCACCTGCGGCACCCGCGCCACCGGCAGCTCCAGGTTGACTCCGAGCTTCTCCAGGACGTCGGAGGAGCCGGACGCGGAGGACGCGGCCCGGTTGCCGTGCTTGACGACCTTGGCGCCCGCGCCGGCCACCACGATCGCGGACATCGTGGAGATGTTGACGGTCTTGGCGCCGTCGCCGCCCGTGCCGACGATGTCGACGGTGTCGCCGGACACCTCGATCACGTTCGCGTGCTCGTACATCGTGCGGACGAAGCCGGTGATCTCCTCGACCGTCTCGCCCTTGGCCCGCAGGGCCACCACGAACCCGGCGATCTGCGCGTCGGTCGCCTCCCCGCGCATGATCCGGTCCATCGCCCAGGCCGTGTCGTCGGCGCTGAGATCACGCCCCTCCAGCAGGCCGTTCAGCAACAGGGGCCAGGAACGGCCCGCCGCGATGTCGCCTCCAGCGGGGGTCACAGCGCTCATAAGGCCGCTCCTGGGTGTCGTGAGGGAGTGTGACCCCACCCTATCCAGCTCAGGACACGGAGAAGGGCCCCCGTCCGAAGACCGGACGGGGGCCCTTCTACCGCGCGTGGCGTGCGCAGCGATCAGTGGTGGCCGTGGCCGCTCGTGATCTCCTTGTACTCCTCGACGGTCGGCTTCGGAATCTGGGACTCCTCGCCGTAGTACGCCTTGCTGAGCTTGACGCGCAGCTTCTCGGAGCCCTTCACCTTGCGCTCGACGCCGTTCTCGTCGACCAGCGGGCCGAGCTCGGCCGGCTGGTACTGCTCGTGCGCGGTGAGGGTGTGCAGCACGTCCTGGCTGAGCGGCTCGTGCACCTCGATGAACTCACCGTGCGGCAGGCGCTTGATGATGCCCGACTCGCGGCCGTGCAGCACCTTGTCCTTGTCCCGGCGCTGCAGGCCGAGACAGATCCGCTTGGTGATGATGAAGGCGAGGACCGGGCCGACGAAGAACGCGATCCGGACGAACCAGGTGATGGCGTTGATCGACAGGTGGAAGTGGGTGGCCCACAGGTCGTTTCCACCACCGATCAGCAGGACCATGTACCAGGTGATCCAGGCGACACCGAAGGCGGTCCGGGTCGGCGCGTTGCGCGGGCGGTCCAGGATGTGGTGCTCGCGCTTGTCGCCGGTGACCCAGGACTCGATGAACGGGTAGACCGCGATCGCGACCAGGACCAGCGGGAAGATCACCAGCGGGATGAACACACCCAGGACGAGCGTGTGACCCCAGAAGTTGATCTCCCAGCCCGGCATGACACGGATCAGACCCTCGGAGAAGCCCATGTACCAGTCGGGCTGGGCGCCGGTGGACACCTGGTCCGGACGGTAGGGGCCCAGGGCCCAGATCGGGTTGATCGTGGCGATCGCCGAGATGGCCGCGATGACACCGAAGACCAGGAAGAAGAAGCCTCCGGCCTTGGCCATGTAGACCGGCAGCAGCGGCATGCCGACGACGTTCTTGTTGGTCTTGCCCGGACCCGCGTACTGCGTGTGCTTGTGGTAGACGACCAGGATCAGGTGGCCGACCACCAGACCGAGCATGATGCCCGGCAGCAGCAGGATGTGGACCGAGTAGAAGCGGGCCACGAAGTCGCCGCCCGGGAACTCCCCGCCGAAGAGGAAGAACGCCAGGTACGTGCCGACGATCGGCACGGACAGGATGGCGCCCTCCATGAAGCGGACACCGGTGCCGGAGAGCAGGTCGTCCGGGAGCGAGTAACCGGTGAAGCCGGTGAACATGCCGAGGACGAACAGCAGGAAGCCGAACACCCAGTTGATCTCGCGCGGCTTGCGGAACGCGCCCGTGAAGAACACGCGCATCATGTGCACGAACATGCCGGCGAGGAAGATCAGCGCCGCCCAGTGGTGGATCTGCCGGATGAGCAGACCACCGCGGACGTCGAAGGAAATGTGCAGCGTGGAGCTGAACGCCTCCGACATCAGCTGACCCTGCAGCGGGACGTAACTGCCGTGGTACTCCACCTCGTTCATCGACGGGTGGAAGAACAGCGTCAGGTACACACCCGTGAGGATGATGATGATGAAGCTGTAGAGGCAGACCTCACCCAACATGAACGACCAGTGGTCGGGGAAGATCTTGCGCATGTTGGCCTTGGCCAGGCCGTAGATGCCCAGTCGGCCGTCGGCCCAGTCGGCGACTCGCTCGCCGGCGGGGGCCTTCCCGCGTGCGCGGGACTCGGTGGTCTCGGTAGTGCTCATCCGCGCTCCCAGAATGCAGGACCGACGGGCTCGTCGAAGTCGCCGAGCGCTTCGAGGTAGCCCTCGTCGTTCACGCCGATGCGCAGCTGCGGCAGGGCGTGCCCGGCGGGGCCGAAGATCACTCGGGCGCCGTCGGCGAGGTCGAAGGTGGACTGGTGGCAGGGGCACAGCGCGTGGTGCGTCTGCTGCTCGTACAGGGAGATCGGGCAACCGACGTGGGTGCAGATCTTCGAGTACGCCACGATGCCCTCGTGCGACCACTCGAGCTCGCGCTTGTCCTTGATGTCGTCCGGCTGGATGCGGACGATCATCAGGGCCGCCTTGGCGATCTCCTTCTGGAAGTCGTGGTCGTGCTCCTCGAGGCCCTCCGGCTTGCAGAAGGTGAGGGAGCCCACCACGACGTCCGAAGGACGCAGCGGCTCGTTGGTGTTCATGTTGACGAGCAGCTTGCCCTTGGACCACAGGGTGTGGCGCAGCTTGGTCCCGGGCAGCGGGCCGAGGTCACGCAGGAGCACGACGCCGGAGAGCGGGAACAGGGCCAGCGCACCGAACATCGTGTTCCGGACCAGCTTGCGACGGCCGATCGCGGACTCCTTGGCGCCGTCCGCGAAGTCGGCCAGGACCTTGGCCTTGACCTCCGGCGGCGAGGCGACGGCGTGCCGCTCCTCGGCGACCTCGACGTCCGACATCAGCGTGCGGGCCCAGTGGACCGCGCCCGCGCCGATGCAGAACAGCGAGACGCCCAGCGTCATGCCCAGCGCGAAGTTCAGCGCGCTGATGTGACCCAGCGGGAAGATGAAGACCGACTTGTCGGCGGGGATCGCCACGTAGGAGGCGATGAAGCCGACCGTGGCCAGCATCGACACCGCGAACAGCATCGCGACCGCGCGCTCGGACCGCTTGGCGGCCCGCTCGTCGATGTCCTGGATCCGGTGCTCGTGGGGCGGCAGGCCGGGGTCCGCGAACGGGTCCTTGTCGTCCGCGACGCCCACCGCGCCGTGTGCGTCCTGCGCTGCGGGCAGGTTCTCTTCTGGAATGTCTTTGCTACTCATGACTTCTTGGCCTTTGCGGTCCGAGCGGCGACCCAGACGGCGACCGCGATCAGCGCGCCGAGTCCGAAGACCCAGGCGAACAGGCCCTCGCTGACCGGACCGAGTCCGCCCAGCTCAAGACCACCGGGGCTCTCGGTGTCATCGCCGTTGACCGCGTCAAGGTAGGCGATGATGTCCTTCTTGTTCTGCGACGACAGCGTGGTGTCGGGGAAGGAGGGCATGTTCTGCGGGCCGGTCTGCATGGCCTCGTAGATGTGCTTCGGGCTCACGCCCTCGAGAGACGGCGCGTACTTGCCGTGGGTCAGCGCACCGCCCTTGCCGGTGAAGTTGTGGCACTGCGCGCAGTTGGTGCGGAACAGCTCGCCGCCCTTGGCGATGTCGGCGCCCTCGGGGCCGTACTCCGCCTCGGTCGGGATGTTCGGACCGGCGCCCAGCGAGGCGATGTACGCCGCGAGCTGGTCGATCTCGGCCTGCGAGTAGACGACCTTCTTCTTCGGCGCCTGGGCCATCTGCGAGGTCGCGGCCGGCATACGGCCGGTGCCGACCTGGAAGTCCACGGCCGCGGCGCCGACGCCCACGAGGCTCGGACCGTCGGAGGTGCCCTGACCGCCGGTTCCGTGGCAGCTGGCGCAGCCGACGGCGTAGAGCTTCTTACCCTCGTCGATGGCGAGAGACTGGGCGGTTTCCTCTGCCTGCGCCTTGCCCGTGGGCGCGACAAAGGCGTACAGCCCCCCAGTGGCCGCCAGCGCGAGGAGTAGGACGACGACCGCCGCCAGCGGATGGCGTCGTCGTGCGGAGAGCTTTTTCACGGATTACCCCGGTGTCAGGATCTTCTGCGTCGATGCTTCTGGGATGTGCGCTTGCTTGCTTGCAGCGCGCGGGAACGGACCCGGCTACTTGATCATGTAGATCGTGGCGAAGAGGCCGATCCAGACGACATCGACGAAGTGCCAGTAGTAGGACACGACGATGGCGGCGGTCGCCTGCTCGTGAGTGAATCTCTTGGCCGCGTACGTCCGGCCGAGGACCAGCAGGAAGGCGATGAGGCCTCCCGTCACGTGCAGGCCGTGGAAGCCGGTGGTCAGGTAGAAGACCGAGCCGTAGGGGTCGGAGGAGAGCGAGAGCCCGTCCTTCTTGACCAGCTCGGTGTACTCGTACACCTGACCGCCGATGAAGATCGCACCCATCACGAACGTGATCTGGAACCACATCCGGAGCTTCTTCACGTCACCGCGCTCGGCGGCGAACACGCCGAGCTGGCAGGTGAGGGAGGAGAGCACCAGGATCGTGGTGTTGGTCGCCGAGAAGGGGAAGTTCAGGAAGTCTGCCTTCTCCTTCCAGAAGTCCGGACCGGTCACCGAACGAAGGGTGAAGTACATCGCGAAGAGGGCCGCGAAGAACATCAGCTCGGAACTCAGCCAGATGATGGTTCCGACGCTGGTGAGGTTCGGTCGGTTGACCGACGGGTGCGCGTGCCCGGTTTCTACTGTCGTTGCTGTCGCCACGACCGACATTATGTCGGTCGCTTATCCCGCCCTCACTCCGGGGGGTGCCGTTCGGAGTGTCTCCCTGCTCCATACCGGTGTTGACGTGGTGTTCAAGGGAGTAGCATCCGCCCCAACGGGCCTGTCCTTACGACGCTGACGTCACGGAGGAACAATGCAGCCGACCGCCACGGTGCTGGTCTACAGCGACGATTCCAACACCCGCGAACAGGTACGGCTCGCCACCGGCCGACGGCCGGCTCAGGACGTCCCCTTGGTGGAGTTCGTGGAGTGCGCGACCCCCGCCGCCGTCCTCAAGGAGCTGGACAAGGGCGGGATCGACGTCTGCGTGCTGGACGGCGAGGCCGTGCCCATGGGGGGCATGGGGATGTGCCGTCAGATCAAGGACGAGGTCTTCAACTGCCCGCCCGTACTGCTGCTGATCGGCCGGCCGCAGGACGCCTGGCTGGCGACCTGGAGCCGCGCCGAGGCGGCGGTGACGCTGCCGGTGGACCCGGTGGAGTTCGCCGCCGCGCTGGCCTCTCTGCTGCGCACCCAGCGGCTGCAGAGCGCCTGACAGGCGTAGGTCAGACACTCTCCGGACGCAGCCGGGCCCTCTCCTCCGGGCGGGGGCTCTCCGGCAGGCCGCCCACCAGGGCGCTGCCCTTGCGCCACTTCTTCCAGTCGATGTTCCAGTCGCCGAAGCCGTTGCCGAACGACTCCATCGTGTGGCCGTTCGAGTTGACGACCTTGACGAGGTCTCCCTCGCGGACGTTCTCGAAGAACCAGGCGGCGTTGGCGGTGCTCATGCCGGTGCAGCCGTGGCTGACGTTGGCGGAGCCCTGGGAGCCCACGGACCAGGGGGCGGCGTGCACGTACTCGCCGCTCCAGGTGACCCGGGTCGCGTAGTAGACGGGCAGGTCGTACGACTCCGCCGAGCCCTCCGCGATCCCGATGCTGGTTCCGCGCATCCGTACGAAGTACTCCTTGCCCAGTACGACCTTGACGCCGTTGCGGGTGTCGAAGCCGGGCTTACCGGTGGTGACCGGCATGGTTTTGATCTCCTTGCCGTTCTTGTAGACGGTCATCGAGTGGGACGAGGCGTCCGTCACGGCGATGACCCGGTCCCCCGTGGTGATCCTCAGCGGCTTGGCCCGGCCGCCCCACAGCCGGTCGCTGATCTTGATGCCGTCCAGGTTGCTGCGGGCGCGGACGGTGGCGTGGGTGGGCCAGTACTCCTTGGGGCGGTAGTGGAGCTTCTTGTCGTCCACCCAGTGCCAGGCGCCGTCCACGGCGGGCGTGGACTCGACCTTCAGGGCACGCTCCACGACGGCCCGCTGGGCCTCGTCCCGGACCGGCTTGCTCAGTTCGGCGATGATGGGCTGGCCCACGCCGTACTTGCCCGCCTTGGGGCCGAAGGTGACGTCCAGGCGCTTCTTGGTGAGGGGCTTGCCGGTGTCGAAGGACAGGACGCGGCGGCCGGGGGCGCCGTCCTCGTCCTCGGTGGACACACGGACCGTGTAGCGGGCGTTGGCGGCCAGCGGGGAGGTGCTGTGCCACCGGCTGCCGTCGGCGGAGAGTTCGCCGCTCACGTAGCGTCCTGTGGCGTCCACGGCCGTGACGTCCGTGATACGCCCGTCCGAGCCCTCGGCGGTGACCTCCAGGGGCTTGTCCGGGTCGGCCTTCTTCCCGTCCTTGGTGGGGCCGTTGAAGGCGATCTGGTCCGCCGCGTCGTACGGCGCGGCCGACAGCGGGTTGCCGCCACCGCCGCATGCCGTGCCGCTCGCGCCGAGCGCGATCACCAGCAGCGTGCATCCGACGACGGTGCGGGTGCGCGGAGTTGTGTTCATGAGGACGACGCTAGGGAGCCTCGTCAAGGGCGGCGCGCCGAGTAACTCTTACGAGGGACCTCAGACGGGGCAAAAGGAGGAGCCCGGACCCTCCTGACGGAGTGTCCGGGCTCTTCCGCGCTCGGCGCGTGTTACTGGGTGCGGTTCTCACCGCGGTAGTACTCGAAGACCCAGCCCCAGATGCCGACCAGGATCAGCGGGGCCGAGAAGTACATCAGCCACCAGCCGATGGCGACCGAGAGGAAGGCGAGCGCGCCACCGACGGCCAGCGCGAGCGGCTGCCAGCTGTGCGGGCTGAAGAACCCGACCTCGCCGGCGTCGTCCGCCACGTCCGCGTTCTTGTTGTCCTGTGCGCCCGCGTCCACCCGCCGGGCCGTGAAGCCCAGGTAGAAGCCGATCATGATGCACAGGCCGAACGCCAGGAAGAGGGCCGTCGTACCGGCCGGCTCCTTCGACCACACGCCATAGACGACCGCCATGACGAGGACGAAGACGCTCAGCCAGATGAACATCCTGCCTTGGATCTTCACTTGCCGGCCTCCTTGCCACCAGCCAGGGCCTTGTCACCGTGAGGGGCGTTCTCGAGCTGGTCGAGAGCGGCGATCTCAGGGTGGTGCAGGTCGAACGCCGGGGATTCGCTGCGGATCCGCGGCAGGGTGAGGAAGTTGTGCCGCGGCGGCGGGCAGGACGTCGCCCACTCGAGCGAGCGGCCGTAGCCCCACGGGTCGTCGACCTCGATCTTCTTGCCGTACTTGGCGGTCTTCCACACGTTGTAGAGGAACGGCAGGATCGACAGACCGAGGACGAAGGAGCTGATCGTCGAGACCGTGTTCAGGGCGGTGAAGCCGTCGGCCGCGAGGTAGTCCGCGTAACGCCGCGGCATGCCCTCCGCGCCCAGCCAGTGCTGGACCAGGAAGGTGCCGTGGAAGCCGACGAACAGCGTCCAGAACGTGATCTTGCCGAGCCGCTCGTCGAGCATCTTGCCGG
>NZ_JBSFOK010000060.1:0-44760 GCF_053587635.1 Streptomyces sp. NPDC003635
TAATCCTGGCTAGCCCGGGGCGGGGGGGGGCGCGTTCCGCCAACCCCCTGTCCCTGGGCCGTCGTCGCGGGGCGCTACGCTGCCCCTCGACCACTGTGATCACCGTGCCCCCGGCGCGGTGTGCCCGTTCGCGGTGCGGTGTGCCCGTTCCGCGCCTACACGATCAGCACTTGGACGTCGTAACTTCATGTCTTGGTTTGAATCTCTCATCCTCGGACTCGTCCAGGGGCTGACCGAATTCCTTCCCGTGTCCTCCAGCGCGCATCTGCGGCTGACCGCGGCATTCTCCGGCTGGGAGGACCCCGGCGCGGCCTTCACCGCGATCACCCAGATCGGCACCGAAGCGGCCGTGCTGATCTACTTCCGCAAGGACATCGGGCGGATCATCCTGGCGTGGTCCAAGTCGCTGACGAACAAGGCGATGCGCAGCGACCACGACGCCCAGATGGGCTGGCTGGTGATCGTGGGCTCGATCCCGATCGGTGTCCTGGGTGTGACGCTGAAGGACCAGATCGAGGGACCGTTCCGCGATCTGCGCATCACCGCGACCATGCTGATCGTGGTCGGCATCATCATCGGCGTCGCCGACCGCATGGCGGCGCGTGACGAGAGCGGCGGCCGACACCGTGCGGCCAAGCAGCGCAAGGAACTTCAGGACCTGAACATCCGGGACGGCCTGATCTTCGGTCTCTGCCAGTCCGCGGCCCTGGTCCCCGGCGTCTCCCGCTCGGGTGCCACCATCAGCGGCGGCCTGTTCATGGGCTACACCCGCGAGGCGGCGGCGCGGTACTCCTTCCTTCTCGCGATCCCGGCCGTGCTGGCCTCCGGCCTGTTCGAGCTCAAGGACGCGATGGAGGGCGGCCACGTCTCCTGGGGGCCCACGGTCTTCGCGACGATCATCGCGTTCGTGACCGGATACGCGGTCATCGCCTGGTTCATGAAGTTCATCTCCACCAAGAGCTTCATGCCGTTCGTCTGGTACCGCATCGCCCTCGGCATCGTCATCATCATCCTTGTCGCCACAGGGGCGTTGAGCCCGGACGCGGGCGAACCGGCGCATTAGCGGGCGCCCGGATTTCCCGTGACTCATCGCATACAGGATGCGTAGCCGTTCGGTAGCGCAGTGTCAGTGCTTGCCCCTAGGCTGGTCCGCATGTCCCCGGATTTCCGAGCCCGTGGTTCCGTGCGCTCAGCCGCCGAGGTGAACGAGCAGATCCGCGCCCTGTGGGTGCGCGCGGGCGGCACCCTGACCGCCCAAGAGCGCGCGGAGTACGAACTGTTGGTGGTCGAATGGGCGGCCGCGATCCGCGCTGACGTGATCGAGGCCGCCTAGGAAGGACGATGTTCACCGCACGCCTCTTGGCGTCGTTCGCCTCATGCCCAACACTGAGCCGATGACGCAGCGTGTGGAGCTCGCGACCGTGATGGACCGGCTGGCCGTCGACGGGCTGATCACCGAGTACGCGGTGGCGGTCGACGACGGTGACTGGGAGGCGTACCGCGGGCTTTTCGCCCCCGCCGGGCGGGCCGACTACCGTTCGGCGGGCGGTATCGAGGGCGACGCCCGGCAGGTGGCGGACTGGCTCGCCGAGAGTCTGCGGGTGTTCTCGATGCGCCAGCACCTCATCGTCAACCGCCGGGTCCGCTTCGGCGTCCTGGAGCAGGACACCGGCGACACCGCCGACGTCCAGGCGGACTACGTGAACCCGATGCGCCTGACCCGCGACGACAAGGCGCCGACCGCCCCCGACTTCGTCTGCGGCGGCCGCTACACCTTCGCCCTGACCCGCACCCACGACGGCTGGCGGATCGGCGAGGTCGTCGTACGGGAGAAGTGGCGGCGGATACCGTGAGCGCGCGCCCCGCACCGACCGCACGGCGGTGTCCATGAGGGACGCATCCGGCGCTCAGCGCATCCCCAGAGGGGGCGCATCCGGCGTGTGGTGGATGCCTTGAGGGGGCGCATTCGGCGCGACACGATGATCATTGACTCCCCGGCGCTCTGTTCGCGGGCCGATCTCAGCGCGCACACTGGAGGGATCACGGGGTAGGAGGCGCTGCATGCAGTTCGACCACTGGTTCGACTCCCCCTGGCGGCGTTCGCTGCTCGCCGCACTGGCCGGCGCCCTGCCCGTACTCGCCTTCCCGTCTCCCTCGCTGTGGTGGTTCGCACCCGTCGCCCTGGTCCCGTGGATCCTGCTGCTGCGCGCCGCCCCGACAGCCCGCCGGGCGCGGTACGACGGCTGGTGCGGCGGCTTCGGGTTCATGCTGGCCATGCACCACTGGCTGCTGCCGAACCTGCATGTCTTCACGTTCGTCATCGCCGCCCTGCTCGGCGCGCTGTGGGCCCCCTGGGGATGGCTCGTGCGCCACTTCCTGGCCGGACAGCCGGCCCCCGGCCGGATCGCGGCCGCCCTCGCGATCCTGCCCTCGGGCTGGCTGATGGTGGAGCTGGTCCGCTCCTGGGAGGGCCTCGGCGGCCCCTGGGGCATGCTCGGCGCCAGCCAGTGGGAGGTGGAGGCGGCGCTGCGGCTCGCGTCGGTGGGCGGGGTCTGGCTGCTCAGCTTCCTGCTGGTGGCCGTGAATGTCGCCGTGGCCGTCCTCGTGTCCGTCCGCGCCTCCCGCGTCCCCGCCGTCGCCGGCCTGGTCGCCGCCGCCACCGTCACCTCGGCGGCCTGGGCCTGGTCACCGGGGCAGGACACCGCGGGTCAGGCCCGGATCGCCGTGGTCCAGCCCGGCGTGATCCACGGCGCCGACAGCGGCGACCGGCGCTTCGCCGCCGAGGAGCGCCTCACCCGGGGCCTCGTCGGGCAGGACCTGGACCTGATCGTGTGGGGCGAGAGCAGCGTCGGCTTCGACCTGACCCGGCGCCCCGACCTGGCGACCCGGCTCGCGGACCTGTCCCGCGAGACCGGAGCCCACATCCTCGTCAACGTCGACGCCCGGCGCGCCGACAAGCCCGGTATCTACAAGAGTTCGGTCCTGGTCGGCCCCGACGGCCTGACCGGCGACCGCTACGACAAGATGCGGCTCGTCCCGTTCGGCGAGTACGTCCCGTTCCGCTCCGTGCTCGGCTGGGCCACCTCCGTCGGCGAGGCGGCGGGCGAGGACCGGCGGCGGGGCTCCCAGCAAGTCGTGATGGACGTCGGCGACGGCCTGCGCGTCGGCCCGATGGTCTGCTTCGAGTCGGCGTTCCCCGACATGAGCCGCCATCTCGCCGAGAACGGCGCCGAGGTGCTGATCGCCCAGTCGGCGACCTCGACCTTCCAGCAGAGCTGGGCCCCCGAGCAGCATGCCTCGCTCGCCGCCCTGCGCGCCGCCGAGACCGGCCGCCCAATGGTCCACTCGACGCTGAGCGGGGTGTCCGCGGTGTACGACGCGAGCGGTGAGCGGGTCGGGTCCTGGCTCGGCACGAGCGTGCGCGCGGCCCAGGTGTACGACGTCCCGCTCGCCGGGGGCACCACGCCCTACGTGCGCTTCGGTGACTGGCCGGTACAGCTGGCGCTGCTGATCCTCGCGGCCTGGTGCGTCGGCGGGGGCGTGCGGACCCTCAAGGTCAGGCGGTCCGCTCCTGAACCGCGTGTACCACCCGCTCGCACAGCTCATGAGTCGCCAGCGCGTCCCGGGCACTGAGCACCTTGCCCGCGCGGACGGCGTCCAGGAAGGCCAGCACCGCCTGCTCGATCCCGCGCTGCCGGGCCACCGGCACCCAGTCGCCGCGCCGGCGCACGGTCGGCTGGCCCTTGTGGTCGATCACCTCGGCGAGGTTGAGCACCTGACGCTTGGTGTCCTGCCCGGACACCTCCAGGATCTCCTCGGCCGAGCCGCTGAGCCGGTTCATCACGCCGAGCGCGGTGAAGCCGTCCCCGGCCAGCTGGAGCACCACATGGTGCAGCAGCCCGCCCTCGCTGCGGGCCCGCACGGTCACGTCGTCCACCGGACCCGGCACCAGGAACCGCAGGGTGTCCACGACATGGATGAAGTCGTCGAGGATCATCGCGCGCGGCTCCTCCGGGAGCCCGATCCGGTTCTTCTGCATCAGGATCAGCTCGCGCGGATGGTCGGCGCACTGCGCGTACCCGGGGGCGTACCGCCGGTTGAAGCCGACGGCGAGGCTCACCCCGTGCAGCTCCGCCAGCTCCACCAGCCGCTCGGAGTCGGCGAGTTCGTAGGCGAGGGGCTTGTCCACGTACGTCGGCACGCCCGCCTCGAGCAGCCGTGTGACGATCTCCGGGTGGACGGCGGTGGGCGCGTGCACGAAGGCCGCGTCGAGGCCCTGGGCGAGCAGGGAGTCGAGGTCGGTGTGGCGCTGCACGGCCGGGAGGTGGAGGGTGTCGGCGACCCGGTGGAGCGTGGCGGGCGTACGGGTCTGCAGATGCAGTTCGACGCCGGGCTGGTGGCCGAGCACGGGCAGGTAGGCCTTCTGCGCGATGTCGCCGAGTCCGATGCAGCCGACCTTCACTGGTGCTCCCTACCGTGTGCCTGGACCTGACACGACGGAAGCATACGGCGGCCCTGGTGGCCGCCGGTCCGCGGCCCGGAAAAACCGCTGGTGAACCGGGGTGGGGTGCGAAATGATGCGGTCATGACCATAGAACGCCGCGAACCCGCCGTCGCCGCAGACGAGCGCAGCATGCTGAACGGCTGGCTGGACTACCACCGCCGGACGCTCGCCTGGAAGTGCGAGGGGCTGACCGAGGCCCAGCTCAGGACCGCCTCCGTGGAACCGTCCGAGCTGACCTTGCTCGGGCTGGTGCGGCACATGGCCGAGGTGGAGCGGTACTGGTTCCACGAGATCCTCGTCGGCGAGGACCTCGGGGTGCTCTACTCCTCCGAGGAGGACCCGGACGGCGAATTCCACGTCTCCGAGACGGACACCTGGGAAGAGGCGCACACCACCTGGCAGGCCGAGATCGCCCGCGCCGAGGCGAATGTGGCGGGACTGGGCCTGGACGACCTCGCCAAGGGCACGGACCGGTCCGGCGAGCACTTCAACCTGCGCTGGATCTACACCCACATGATCGAGGAGTACGCCCGTCACAACGGCCACGCCGATCTGGTGCGCGAGCGCGTCGACGGCGTCACCGGCGACTGACACGTCACCCTCGGCGGGCACACGGCCTCCGTACGGGGGCGGAGATCACCCGTGCGGGGCATCCTGCGCCTGTCCGCTGTCCCGAGGGGGGCCGCACCCACCAGAGTGGCGCGGGTGCATCGAACGACCACCACCGCGACGCTCCTGGTCACTGTGGCTGTCTCGGCCCTCTCGGGCTGTGTGACGGTCCAGCGTCCCCCCGCCTCGGCGCCCGTGTCGGCGCCCTCCCAGCCGCCCGCGCCCCGCCCGGACGGCCGGACGGAGCCGCAGGTGGTACAGGCCCCGGCACTGGAGGCGCTGGAACGCATCGGCCCGCCCCGCCGCGAGGAACCCCGGAAACCGCCGCCCCGCCGGCCGACTCCGGCGGCCCCCGCCCCGGCGGCACAGCCCGAACGGCCCCCGGCTCCGCGAGCCCACCCACGCCCGGCCCGCCCGGAACAGCCTCGCCCGGGGCACTCGGTGCCGCAGCGCCCGCGCGTCGAGGTCCCGGACGTCACGGGGCAGGTGCGCAAGAACACCGATATCTGTGCCCTGGGCAGGCGGTACGGCGGCTGGCGGGCGGACAGCCCGGAGGCGCGGATCTGCGAGCAGACGTACGGGCGTTGACGCCCGGCTCGGAGCCAGTGCGACGTCAGGGCCGCTGTCAGGGCGGCCCCCACCCGTCGGCGGAGTCCCCCTCCCCCAGGCGCAGCTCGAGCCGGCTGATCGCCGCCCGCACGCCGTCGCCGTAACTGTCCTCGGCGAGCGCCTCCGACGCCGTGCGCGCCCGGCGCAGATGGGTGCGCGCCGCCTCCGCGCGGCCGAGCTTCACATAGTCCGCGGCGAGGTTCAGATGCAGTGAGGGGTACAGGGCGCGCACCGCGAGCGTCCCCTCGTGCTCGGCGAGCCGGTCGTCGCTGAGTTCCTCCGCCGCCGTCAACGCCCTCAGGTCCCAGGCGAGTTCGTCGGCGGGCTCGTCCTGGGTGTCGGCCAGGTAGTGGGCCAGGGTGCAGCGGTGCAACGGGGCACCGTCCTCGCCGATCTCCGCCCACAGATCGAGGAAGCGGTGCCGGGCCTCCTCGCGGTCCCCCGCGTGATGCAACATCACGACCTGCCCGATCCGAGTCATCACGGCATCCGGGGCCGTCCGCTCCTGTCGCTCCGCCACCGCGTCCTCCACACCGTCTGCGCCTGGTCGCCCCCGACGCTAACGGCAGGGACGGACAATCCCGGCGAGGCGGGGCCGACCCGCTCGGGCGGCCCCGCACCAGGTCAGCCCAGGTTCGGCAGCCGCCAGTCGATCGGCTCGTGGCCCTGCGCCGCGACCGCCTCGTTGATCTGCGTGAAGGGACGGGACCCGAAGAACTTCTTGGCCGACAGCGGCGAGGGGTGCGCTCCCTTGACCACCACGTGCCGGGTCTCGTCGATCAGGGGGAGCTTCTTCTGCGCGTAGTTGCCCCACAGCACGAAGACCGCGGGGTCGGGCCGCCCGGCGACCGCGCGGATCACCGCGTCGGTGAACTTCTCCCAGCCCTTGCCCTTGTGGGAGTTGGCCTCGCCGGAGCGGACCGTGAGCACCGCGTTGAGCAGGAGGACGCCCTGCTGGGCCCACGGCATCAGATAGCCGTTGTCCGGGACCGGCAGGCCGAGTTCCTGCTCCATCTCCTTGTAGATGTTGCGCAGGGAGGGCGGGGTCTTCACCCCGGGGCGCACCGAGAAGCACAGGCCGTGGCCCTGCCCCTCGCCGTGGTACGGGTCCTGGCCGAGGACCAGGACCTTCACCCGGTCGAAGGGCGTGGCGTCCAGCGCCGCGAAGACCTCCTCGCGCGGAGGGTAGACGGGACCCTTCGCTCGCTCCTCCTCGACGAACTCCGTCAGCTCCTTGAAGTAGGGCTGCTGCAGTTCGTCGCCCAGAACCCCGCGCCAGGACTCGGGCAGCATGGCGATGTCGGTCACGTCAACTTCCTTCGGTGTGCGGTCACTACGACGTGCGTCGCTTCCTGACCACAGAACCTACCGGCGACCACTGACAACGTGCCCCGCGGACCGAAGGTTCCGCCCGCTACCAGCTGGTCTTGCGGTACAGCGAGCCCATCGTCATGATCGTCGACGGGTCGAGCGCCCGCTCCGCGCCGGAGATGTCGTTGTTGGCCGCCACGTACTGCCGGCCCTGCCACAGCGGCAGCAGCCGGGCGTCCTCGACGAGGATCCGCTGGGCCTCCTCGAAGTCCTTCTCCACGTTGGCGCGGTCGCTCTCCTGCCGCGAGCGGGGCAGGAGTTCGCCGGTGATCTCGGGTGCCGGGTAGGGCGTGCCGAGGGCGTTCTGGTCGCCGACGAAGGGGGCGATGAAGTTGTCGGCGTCGGGGAAGTCCGGGGACCAGCCGCGGCCGAACACCGGGTACTCGCCCTTCTGGTAGCCGGTCACGTACGTCTTCCACGGGCGGCTCTTGAGGGTGATCTTGAACAGGCCGGACGCCTCCAGCTGCTTCTTGATCTCCTCGAACTCCGCCTTGGTCTCGGAGCCGTAGCGGTCGGTGGTGTACCAGAACTGCAGCGGGACGGGCTCGGTGATGCCGGCCTCGGAGAGGATCTCCCGGGCCTTGGAGGTGCTGGGCTGGCCGTAGTCGTCGAAGAAGCCGGTGCTGTGGCCGGTGAGGCCCTTGGGGACCATGGAGTACAGCGGCTCCACGGTGTCCTTGTAGACCTTGTGCGCGATGGCGGGACGGTCCAGGAGCTGGGCGATCGCCTTGCGGACGGCGGGCTTCGCGGCCCACGGGTCCTTCGGGTTGAAGACCAGGTAGCTGATGGAGGTGCTGACGCTCTCCACGACCTGGAAGTCCTTCTGCGCCTCGTGCGTCTGCAGGTCGAGGATGTCGTCGGCGGCGAGACCGCGGAAGGCGACGTCGAGCTCGTGCTCGCGCAGGGCGCCGACCATCTCGCCGGAGTCCTGGAAGTAGCGGATGGTCACTTCGCTGTTCTTGCGCTCGGCATAGCCGTCGTAGCTGTCGTTGCGGACCAGCTCGGCCTTCTTGCCGTCCTCGTAGGCCTGGAGGGTGTACGGCCCGGAGCCGACGACCCGACCGTCCTCGCGCAGCTTGTCGGCCGGGTAGCTGTCCGGGTCCACGATCGACATCGCCGGCGTGGCGAGCACGAACGGGAAGGTGGCGTCCGGCTTGTTGAGGTGGAAGATCACCTCCCGGTCGCCCAGCGCCTGGACCCGGTCGAGGCTGCCCAGCAGACCGGCCGGACCGCCGTTGACGTTGATGTCCCGGATCCGGTCGATCGAGTACTTGACGGCCTGGGCGTCCAGCGTGCCGCCGTCGGAGAACTTCAGGCCCTCGCGCAGCTCACAGCGGTAGGCCGTGTTCGAGGTGTCCGTGAACTCGCAGCTCTCGGCCGCGTCGGGTTCGGGCTCGGTCGCGCCGGCCGGGTAACTGAGCAGCGTCTGGTAGATGTTGCGGAAGAGTTCCCAGGAGCTGTCCCAGGACGCGGCGGGATCCAGCGTGCTGGGCGCGCTGGTGGTGCCCACGACGATCGGACCCTCCTCCTCGGACGAGTCCGACGAGAGGATTCCGCATCCCGCCATCAGGGACGATATGGACGCGATGGCCGCCACCTGCCGTAGGCGTCGGTTCCGGTTGAACACGCGCACGCTCCTCGATCTGCCATACCAAGGGTCGGCAGACCATACCGCAGAGCTTCACGGGTTGAACCGCTGTCTCACAAGGGTTCTTGATCGATAAACCTTTGACTACGTTGTCAACGGTCTGTGGCTGATTACGGTTTGGACGTTCCGCCCGGCTCTGTACAGAACCGGGCGGGAATCCAGGCCGGTGTCAGCCGACGCCGGCGTTGAGGAAGATGCCGCCGTCCACGACGAGGGTCTGACCGGTCACCCAGTCGGACTGGTCCGAGGTGAGGAAGGCGGCGGCGCCCCCGATGTCGGAGGGCACGCCGAGCCGGCCCAGCGGGTACGAGGCGGCCGCCTCCTCCTCCCGGCCCTCGTACAGGGCCTGGGCGAACTTGGTCTTCACCACGGCCGGGGCGATGGCGTTGACCCGCACCTTGGGGGCGAACTCGTGGGCGAGCTGCTGGGTGAGGTTGATCAGCGCGGCCTTGCTGACGCCGTAGGCGGCGATGAAGGGCGAGGGGGCGATGCCCGCGACGGAGGCGATGTTGACGATCGCTCCGCCGTTGTCCTTCTGCCAGGCGTGCCAGGTCTTCTGCGCGAAGCCGAGCGCCGAGATCACGTTGGTCTCGAACACCTTGCGGGCGACGTTCAGGTCCAGGTCGGCGACCGGCCCGAACACCGGGTTGGTGCCGGCGTTGTTGACCAGGAAGTCGACGCGGCCGAAGGCCTCCATGGCGCGCTCCACGGCGACGGCCTGGTGGGCCTCGTCGTGGGCCTTGCCGGCGATGTAGATCGCGCGGTCGGCGCCGAGCTGCTCGACGGCCTCCTTGAGGGCGTCCTCGTTGCGGCCCGTGATGGCGACCCGGTCGCCGCGTGCGACGAGCGCCTCGGCGACGCCGTAACCGATACCGCGGCTGGCGCCCGTGACGAGGGCGACCTTGCCGGAGAGTTCCACTGAAGTCATGTGCGTGATTCCCTAGTCGAGCGGTCCGCCGGCGACGTACAGCACCTGGCCGGAGACGAAGCCGGCGTCCTCGCCGGTGAAGAAGGCGATGGCGTTGGCGATGTCCTCGGGGTAGCCGACGCGCTGGACCGGGATCTGGGTGGCGGCCGCGGCCTTGAAGTCCTCGAAGCCCATACCGACGCGCTCGGCGGTGGCGGCCGTCATGTCGGTGGCGATGAAGCCCGGGGCGACGGCGTTGGCGGTGACGCCGAACTTGCCGAGCTCGATGGCGAGGGTCTTGGTGAAGCCCTGCATACCGGCCTTGGCGGCGGAGTAGTTGACCTGGCCGCGGTTGCCGAGGGCCGAGGACGACGACAGGTTGACGATCCGTCCGAACTTGGCGTCGACCATGTACTTCTGACAGGCCTTCGACATCAGGAAGGCGCCGCGCAGGTGCACGTTCATGACGGTGTCCCAGTCCGAGACGCTCATCTTGAACAGCAGGTTGTCGCGCAGCACGCCCGCGTTGTTGACGAGGATCGTCGGCGCGCCGAGCTCCTCGGCGATCCGCGCGACGGCCGCCTCGACCTGCGCCTCGTCGGAGACGTCGCAGCCGACCGCGAGGGCCTTGCCGCCGGCCGCGGTGATCTTCTCCACGGTGTCCTTGCAGGCGGCCTCGTCGAGATCGATCACGGCGACCGCGCGCCCCTCGGCGGCCAGCCGCACGGCGGCGGCGGCCCCGATCCCGCGCGCCCCGCCGGTCACTACGGCGACCCGCTGCTCAGTGATGGACATGCCTGCTTCTCCTCGCCCTTGGGATGCGGCTCAGCGGAACGCTCTCCGGTGAGCGACCGCTTAGTACCTTCAGCACCCGTGACGCTAGAAGCCCTGGCACCCGGTGTCAACGGCACACCGTCACGGTGTGATCCATTCCGTGGAACCTCGGCCGCCATCCTCCCGCACCGGCTCCGGCCAGGGCACCCGATCGGCCGCTCTCCGCGCGTCCCGGCGCGCGAACGGCCCTAGCGTCGGTCGAGGGCCATCCGTGGCCGGAAAGGAGGCGCACCATGCGCCGTCACACCGGGGCCGCCGGCGCCCTGATCGCCATAGCCGCGATCGTGCCGCTGGCCGGTATCGCACACGCACAGGACCTGGACTGCCGCGACTTCCGATCCCAGGAGGAAGCGCAGGCCGAGTACGACCGCGACCCCAGTGATCCGCACGAGCTCGACGAGGACCAGGGTCCTGACGACGGCATCGCCTGCGAGATCCTCCCCCGGGTCGGCACCGCCGTCAGCACCCCCGCACCGGTCACCCCAGCGCCGGTCACCCCCGTGCCAGTCACCCCCGCGCCGGTCACCACGGCTCCCGCCACCCTCATGCCCGTCACCACCCCGCCCGCCTCCGTCACCCCGACGATGGGCGTGCGCGGTGGCCTGGGCGGTTCCACCGGCTCCTGGCTCGGCGGCTGGGAGACCGCGGCCGGCCTGACGCTCGCCACCGTCGGAGCCGTGGCGGCCGGTTACGTCGTGAAGCGCCGCCGCGGCTGACTCACCGCACGGGGCCGACTCACCCCACGAGGCCAGAGCACCCCACCGCGCGGGCTCACCGCACGGGGCCGACTCACCGCACGAGGCCAGCTCACCCCACGGCGCCGACTCACCCCATGGCGGGGGCTCACCGCACGGGGCGCGACTCGCCGCACTCGGCGGACTCACCCCAAGCCGCCGACTCACCCCACAAGGCCGACTCACCCCACAGGCCAGCTCACCCCACGGCGCGGGCTCACCGCACTCGGTGGACTCACCCCCACGCCGCGGGCTCACCCCCACGGCGCCGACTCACCTCACGAGGCCAGCTCACCCCACGGCGCCGACTCACCCCAGCCCGCAGGCTCACCGCACTCGGTGGACTCACCCCCACGCCGCGGGCTCACCCCCACGCCGCGGGCTCACCCCCACGGCGCCGACTCACCTCACGAGGCCAGCTCACCCCACGGCGCCGACTCACCTCACGAGGCCAGCTCACCCCACGGCGCCGACTCCCCCGCCCCCCCACGGGGACTCTCACCGCACGAGCAGGTCCAGGAGCCGTTCCGTCTCCGTCGCCGGGTCGGCGGTCAGCCCCGTGTGGACCGGCCCCGGCTGGACGATCGTCGAGCGGGGGGCGATGAGCCAGCGGAACCGGCGGCCCGGGTCGTCCGAGGACGCCTGGCCCGACCCCTCGCCACCCGCGCAGACGCGCTCCACCGCCGACAGGGCGGCCCGGACGCCCAGCACGTCCGCCTCCGGGTCCAGGGCCAGCAGGCGGGCCTCGTCCAGGTGGGTGCGCGCCGCCACGTAGGCCTTCGCCCGGCAGTAGACCAGCACGCCGGCGTTGATGCACTCGCCGCGCTCCACCCGGGGCACGACGCGCAGGACGGCGTACTCGAAGACCTCCCGGTCGCTCGGGCCGCCCTTGATGAAGTGACGGTCGTCGGCGTTCACTTGGTGCCCTCGATTCGCTCGTGGACGACCGCGGCGCGGGCGAGCAACGGGCGCGCGTAGGCCGCCCGCAGAGCGTCCGGCGTCTCGAAGCCCGGTTCGTCCGTCAGCCAGTCGTCCGGGATCTCGGCCATGACCTCCGCCAGCAGCTCCTCCGTGACGCGCGGTGCCAACTCCGCCGCCGCTGGCGCCACATCCGGACCGAAGGGCAGCAGGGCGTGGTCAAAGGCATCGTACGGACGGGCCGCCGAGGCCTCGGCGCCGCGCCAGTTGTGGTGCCAGATCATGGTCGCGCCGTGGTCGATGAGCCACAGATCGCCCTGCCACATCAGGAGGTTGGGGTTGCGCCAGGAGCGGTCGACGTTGTTCACCAGCGCGTCGAACCAGAGGATCCGGCCCGCTTCCTCCGGGCTCACGCGGAAGGCCAGCGGGTCGAACCCCAGGGCACCCGAGAGGAAGTCCATCCCCAGGTTCACGCCGCCGCTCGCCCTCAGCAGTTCCTGTACCTGCTGGTCCGGCTCCCCGAGACCCAGCACGGGGTCGAGGCGGACCGTCACCAGGCCCGGCATCCGGAAACCCAGCCGGCGGGCCAGCTCGCCGCACACCACCTCGGCCACCAGCGTCTTGCGGCCCTGTCCGGCGCCGCGGAACTTCATGACGTACGTCCCGAAGTCGTCGGCCTCGACGAGCCCCGGCAGCGAGCCGCCCTCACGCAGCGGCGTGATGAACCGGGTCGCGATGACTTCCTTGAGCATCGCCCCAGGTTACTGGCGCTCTGAACGGCTCACGCGCGCCACCCGTACCTGAGGGGGCAAGGCGCACCTCCGTGGAAGGGAAGTCCGGCATGACCAGCGAACCGCTCCACCCCGCCGCCGCCCCGAGCCGCCGTACCGTCGTGGCGGCGGTCGGCGCGGTGGGCCTGTCCTTCGGGCTGAACGCGTGCGGGTCGGAGGACGACGAGTCGTCCGGATCGTCCGGGCCGGCCGGAACCGTCATCGCCACGACCTCGGACATACCGGAGGGCGGCGGGAAGATCCTCGACGACCACAAAGTCGTCGTCACTCAACCCACCGCGGGCACCTTCAAGGCGTTCTCCTACGAATGCACCCACCGGGGCTGCCCGGTGACGGGCGTCGCGGACGGTGCCATCACCTGCCCCTGCCACAACAGCAGGTTCTCCATCGAGGACGGCAGCGTGCGGAAGGGGCCGGCCACCCAGCCGCTCGCAGCGCAGAAGATCACCGTGGACGGCGACTCGATCACGCTCGCCTGACCCGGAGGGCGGCCAGCAGCTCGGCCGTCGTGGTCAGCGTGGCGACCAGCGCCAGCGTGTGGCGGATCATGGCGGGGGTGTACTCGGAGGGCACCCCGGCGATCGCGTCGGTGGGCACGACGGCGGTGTAGCCGCGGTTGACGGCGTCGAACACCGCGCTCGGTATCGCCACGTTGGCCGAGACCCCGGTCACGACCAGCGTGCGGCAGCCGAGGTTGCGCAGCAGGGCGTCGACGTCGGTGCCCTGGATCGGTGACAGGCCGTGCAGCCGCCGTACGACGAAGTCCTCCTCGGTGACCTCGATCGGCGCGGCGACGCGGACCGCGGTGGTGCCGGACAGCTGCTGGACGGGGAGCCGTTCGGCGGCCCGGAACAGCCGGGCGTTGCGGTTGGCGCCGCGCCCGTCCGGGCGGCGCTCGGCGATCGCGTGGATCACCTGGAGGCCGCAGGCGTGCGAGGCCTCCACCAGCCGGGCCACGTTGGCGAGGGCGCCCGAGGAGCGGGCCTCTTTGGCCAGTTCGGGCAGGGCGCTGTCCGGTCCGACCACCCCCTGCTGGCACTCGACGGTGAGCAGCACGGTGCTGGCGGGGTCCAGGAGTTCGCCGAGCTGGTCGTACGACGGCATGGTTCCCCCTTGTCGCCGACATTTCCGGAGCGGGCGACACTAGCCACCATTGCGCGGGGACGGAAGACGACCCATCCTTTTCTGACGTGATGTCAGAGGATCTCCTCTGGCACGACGTGGGAGAAGAGGGGGACGCATGACCGTCACTCAACGCCGGGGCCGGAAGATCATGATGACGCCGGGTGAGCTGGACGAGTTCCTGACCACCCAGCGCACCTGCCGGGTCGCCACCGTGTCGGCGGACGGCGCCCCGCACGTGAGCACCCTGTGGTTCGCGTGGGACGGCACCTCGCTGTGGCTGTACTCGGTGGTGCGCAGCAGGCGTTGGGCACAGCTGCGGCGCGACCAGCGGGTCGCCGTCGTGGTCGACACGGGCGAGGAGTACGACGAACTGCGCGGCGTGGAGCTGTCCGGGACGGTGGAGTTCGTGGGCGAGAGCCCGCGCACCGGGGAGCTGTGCGCCGAACTCGACGTCCCGGAAACCTTGTTCGCGCGCAAGAACTTCGGCCTGGAGGAGATGCCGCACGACGGCCGGCACGCCTGGATGCGGCTGACCCCGGAGAAGATCGTGTCCTGGGACTTCAGGAAGCTGTCGGCGCTGTAGCCCCGATCCGCTCCCCCGCCTCGCGCAATGCCTTCACCGCCGCCCGGATCGACGGGCGTCGGTCGGCGTCCGCCCGCCAGACGACGTACACATGCCGCCGTACCCGCTGCCTGAGCGGCACGGTGACGACGCCGGGCGGCATCGGGTGGCGGCCGAGCAGGGGGACGACGCACACGCCGAGCCCCGCGGCGACCAGGCCGAGCTGGGTGTGGGTCTCGGCCGCGCGGTGTCCGACGATCGGCTCGATGCCCTTGGAGCGCAGGGTGAACATCAGCCACTCGTGGCAGAACTCGCCCTGGCCCCAGGTGATCCACTCGTCCTCGGCGAACTCGGCGAGGTCCACCTCGTCGCGGCCCGCGAACCGGTGGCCGGCCGGCATCGCCACGTCGGCGGGGTCGTCCAGGATCGGCGCCTTGACCAGGCCGTCCGGCAGCGGCATCGGCTTGTTGTACCAGTCGAGCACCACGGCCAGGTCGAGATCGCCGCGGACGACGCCCGCGACGCCGTGCTCCGGTTCCAGTTCGCTGGAGCGCAGCCGCAGTCCCGGGTGCTCGGCGCGGAGCGCGGCGAGGACGTCGGGGAAGAGTCCGCGCGCGGCGGTCGGGAACGCGGACAGCCGCAGCTCCCCGGCGACCTGACCGCGCTGCGCCTCCAGGTCGGCCTGGGCCAGCTCGACCTGGGACAGGATCCGCGCCGCGTGCTCGGCGAGCAGGCGTCCGGCGTCCGTGAGCCGGACCCCGCGGCCGTTCTTGGCGAGCAGTCGCTGGCCGACCTCGCGCTCCAGCTTGGACATCTGCTGGGAGACGGCGGACGTCGTGATGTGCAGTCCCTCGGCCGCGCCGCTCACCGAGCCGTGCCGGGCGAGGGCGTCGAGGGTGCGCAGGCGCTCCAGGTTCAACATGTAAGCAATGCTACGAGATATGGCTCGCGAATTCTCGCTTGTGCTACGAGATCGTGGTGCCGCACCCTGATCCCATGACCCGCTCCCGTGCGCTGCTCGACTGGCGTCTGCGCTTCGCCGCACTCTCCCTGATCTGGGGCTTCAGCTTCCTGCTCATCAAGGTGGGCACCGAGGCGTACGCCCCCTTCCAGGTCACCCTGGGCCGACTGCTGTTCGGCACAGCGGTGCTGGCGGTCGCGATGGCGGTACGCCGCGACCGGCTCCCGCGCGGGGCGCGCACCTGGGGGCATCTGACGGTCGCGGCCCTGCTGCTGAACGCGCTGCCGTTCAGCCTCTTCGCCTACGCGGAGCTGACCATTCCGTCGACCCTCGCGGGCATCTGCAACGCCACCTCCCCGCTGTGGGGCATGGCCCTGTCCCTGGTCGCCCTCTCGGAGGACCGGCCGACCCGGGTGCGCGTCGCGGGCCTCGGCCTCGGCTTCCTCGGCGTCCTGACGGTGCTCGGCGCCTGGCAGGGCTTCGCGGGCATGGACGCGCGGGGCACCGGCATGGCACTGCTGGCCTCGCTCTGCTACCCGATCGGCTGGATCTACGTCCGCCGCACACTGGCCGGTGCCGACTCCTCACACCTGTCCCTGACCGGCGCCCAGCTGCTGCTGGCCACGCTCCAACTCGCCGTCATCACCCCGCTGTTCACTACGGCTCCGACCGAATTCCCGCTACTGCCCCTGCTAGCGGTCGCGGCCCTCGGCGCGCTCGGCACCGGCTTCGCGGTGCTTCTCCAGTACGGGCTGGTCGCCGAGGTCGGCCCGACGACGGCCCAGATGGTCACCTACTTCATCCCGGTCATCGCGACGGCGGCGGGCGTCCTGCTGCTCGGCGAGTCGCTGAGCTGGTCGACCCCGGTCGGCGCGGCCATCGTCCTCGCGGGCGCGGCCCTGACCCAGATACGCCCGCGCGAACGCGGCCCCGTCCCGGCCGACGCGGACCGGCCCGCCCGCGAGCCCGCGAAGGCGGCCTGAGGGCCTGTCGCTCAAGTCAGACCCCACTGCGCCCGGGAGCCGGTCGTACGGCGGAGGCGATGGCGTCGGCCAGGGCCGGGGTCTCCGCCTCGGTCAGCGTCGAGACCGTGACGCGGATCCCGGGGCCGCTGCCCAGGCGGAAGCGGGCGCCCGGGGCCACGGCCCACCCCGCGTGCAGGAGCCGGGAGACGGCGCCGGTCTCGTCCGGGACGGGGATCCAGACGTTCATGCCGGTCCGTCCCCGCGCGGGGACGCCCCGCTCGGCGAGCGCGCCGATGAGGAGGTCACGGCGGCCGCCGTACGCCGCCGCCACCGCCTTGGGGTCGACCGAACCGTCGGACCACAGCCGCACGACGGCGCGTTGGACGAGCAGGCTGACCCAGCCGGGGCCGAGGCTCTGGCGTCCTCGCACCCGGTCCAGGGTGACGGAGTCACCGGTGACCACGGCGAGCCGCAGATCCGGGCCGTACGCCTTCGCCGCAGAGCGCGTGAAGGCCCAGTGGCGCGTGGTGCCCGCCAGCGGGTGCAGCGGAACGTCGACGATCGCGTGACCGTGGTCGTCCTCGATGAGCAGGGTGTCGGGGTACTCCCCCAGGACGGATCGCAGGGCACGCGCGCGTGCCGCGCTCACCGCGGCGCCGGTCGGGTTCTGGGCCCGGTCGGTGACGATCAGGGCACGGGCCCCGGCGCCGAGCGCCCGGCGCACGTCGTCGGGGAGCGGCCCTTCGTCGTCGACGCCCACGGGAGCGACGCGCAGCCCGAGCGCCGGGACGAGGTCGAGGACGCTGCCCCAGCCGGGGTCCTCGACGGCGACGGTGTCCCCGGGCTTCAGATGTGCGGCGAGGACACGCTCGATGGCGTCCAGCGAACCGGAGGCGACGACCAGGGGGCCGTCCGGCACCCCGTCCGCGTCCAGCCCGGCACGTGCCGTGCGCGCCAGCTCGGGATCCAGGGGCTCGTCCCCGTAAAGGACCGGCTCGCGGTCCCCCTGTTCCGCCGCCGCCGCGAAGGCCGGCGCGAGCGGGGGCAACAGGGCCGGGTCGGGGTTGCCGTCGGCCAGACCCCGCACTCCGGCCGGGACGTCCGTCCGGACGTACTCGCGTGCCGTGGTGGCGGGCTTGGGCCGCACCCTGCTGCCCCGGCGCCCGGCGGTCTCGATGACCCCGCGCTCGCGCAGGGTGCGGTACGCGGCCGCGACCGTGTTCGGGTTCACGCCGAGCTGGGCCGCCAACTCCCGCATGGGCGGCAGCGGTTGCCCGGGCTCCAGTTCTCCCGAGCCGACCGCGGCCTCGATGGCGGCCGCAATCTCCGCTGCGCGTCGGCCCGTGATCCGATATTCTCCTAGCACAAAGCAGATTATGTACTAGTGCAATGGAGATCGCAATGCAGGGGACCCAGCAGCCGGAGACCGCCACCTACCCGCCGACCGACCGCACGGTTCCCACCCGCTCCGCCGAGCGGGCGTCGTACGACAAGGAACTGGTGCACTCGATACTCGACGAGGCCTACGTGTGCCATCTCGGTTTCGTCCGTGACGGGGCTCCCGTGGTGCTGCCGACACTGTTCGGCCGGGTCGGGGACCGGCTCTACGTCCACGGCTCGACCGGGTCCCGCCCGCTGCGGATGACGGGGAAGGCCGACCCGGGACTGCCGGTGTGCCTGACCGTGACGCACGTGGACGCGCTGATCCTCGCCCGGTCGGCCTTCCATCACTCGATCAACTACCGGTCCGTGGTGGTGCACGGCATCGCCCGCGACGTGACGGACCCCGAGGAGAAGCGGCTCGCCCTGGACGCGCTGGTGGACCATGTCGTCCCGGGCCGTTCGGCCGACTCCCGGCCCGCAAACAAGAAGGAGCTGGCCGCCACCGCCGTCATCCGCCTCGACCTCGACGAGGTCTCCGCGAAGCTCCGCACGGGCGGTGTGAACGACGAGCCCGAGGACCTCGCCCTGCCGCACTGGGCCGGAGTGGTCCCGCTGCGCAAGGGGTACGAGGCCCCGATCGACGACCCGAACCTGGCCCCCGGCACCGAGGTCCCGGCCTACCTCGGGTGACCTACGCGGCGGTCCCCCGGGCCGACAGCTCCCGCTCGGCGCCGCCACTGGCCACCGGGCCCGGGGAGCCCTTGCTCGGCGCCGAGGACTGGGCGATGAAGGCGCCGAGCAGCACGACCGCGCCGCCGATGATCTGCGGGGCGGAGAGGTGCTCGCCGAGCAGGATCCACGCCAGGACGGTCGCGATGACCGCTTCCAGGCAGGCGACGACGCCCGCGACCTGCGGGGAGAGCCGGCGCACCGACACCACGCCGGTGACGTAGGCGACGACCGTGGCGATGAAGACGATCCAGGACAGCAGCAGGGCGGCGGCGACCGGCGTGCCGTTCATGTCGGCGCTGTTCGCCAGCACGGACCACTCCATCGACCAGGGCCGGGCCACGACGGTCAGCACGGCGGCGCCGACGAGCAGGCCGTAGGCGATGACGCCGAGCGGGTCCGGGGCCTCGTCGGCCGCGTCGCTGCCCTGGTCGGACAGGACGAAGTAGCCGACCTGGCAGCAGGCGGCGCCGAGCGCGAGGAGCAGGCCGAGCGCGTCGAAGCCGAGGCCGGCCCAGACCTCGACGACACAGGCGAGTCCGCCGACCGCGAGCACCACACCGAGCGCGGCGGCCCGGGTCACCGGGCGCCGCTGCACGAACCGCACCCAGCCCAGCACCAGCGCGGGCGCGAGGTACTCCACCAGCAGGGCGACGCCCACCGGGATCCGGGAGATGGAGGCGAAGTAGAAGGCCTGGACACCGGCCACTCCGAGCAGTCCGAATCCGGCGAGCAGCGCGGGGCGGCGGCGCAGCAGCGCGCGATGACGTACCGCGAGCGGCAGCATCACCAGGGCCGCGCCCGCCACCCTCAGCCACACCACGTGCAGCGGGTCGAGCCCCGCCTCGATCAGCGGCTTGGCCGCGACACCGGATCCCCCGAAGGCGAGCGCGGAGACGAGGGCGAGGCCCAGCCCCATCCCCCTGCCGTGACCGCCCTGACTGCTCTCTGACTTACGCACCGGCACATGATGACAGGCGATGACATGAGCGTCACCCCCGATGACACCTGTCTCAGCGACTGGACGGTACCCGCGCCCTGTTCACCGGCCAACAGCGGCGCAGCGGCGAATTCCCCGCTCGGCGTCCCGGATCAGCAGCCGCTCTCGCCGACGTAGCTCTCGGGGCGGCTGTCGATCCGGGCGTACACCTCGCCCGGATCGATCCCCGCGCGGGTGAGCACCTCGACGGCCCGCGCCTCCCTGTCCACGGTGATGGCGGCGAGCAGGTCGACGCCACGGGCGGGTTCGCCTCCCCGGTCGGCGGCGCGGGCGCAGGCGTACTCCAGCGCGCCCGCGGCCAGTGGCGAGAGCCCGTCGGCCTCGGTCACCACGGGCACGGCTCCGGAGTCCTCGACGCTGCCCTGCCAGCGCAGGCCGTAGCCGATGCTGCGCTGGACGAGATAGCCGAGCAGCCGGGCGATCTGGGGCCCGCCGTCGAAGACGTCCCGCACCTCGGGGTCGGACTCCAGCAGGGAGTGCAGCAGATGGGCGGTGTCGACCTGGCGGTCCGCGTCCCGTACAGCGCGTCTGCGGGCACCGGCGATCACCGCTGCCAGTTCGGCACTGAGCCTGACATCGTTTTCCGGACGCCCTCCGGCCTGGTCCTGGCCCGGCTGACGGGGGATACGGGATTGCACATCCCTACCCCATCAGCCTGCGAGCACCAGGGCATCCGCGGAGGGATGCATCTTCGCGTCCCACGGAGAGTGGACCCGGCGGGCCGGAATCTCCTCCTTGGGGATGAGATCAGGCCCATGTCACCCCGAGCGCGCGCGCCGCCTTGATCCGCTCCCCGCGCGCAACCACGGCGCGCCCTCGCACGTCCCACAGGTGCATGGAGAGCAGGTGCTGGCTGGTCGCCTTGCCGGCCGTCGACGGCAGACAGTACGTCTACCGGGTGTACGCCCCGGAGGACGCGCTGCCCGCGGACCTGTTCTGGGACGCCTGGCACTGCCACGACGAGAGCGCCTTCCCGCGGGCGTGGGACCTGTTCGACGCGGCGGTGATACGGCTGGCGAGCTGAGACCTCGCCCGATGCCTCCACACTTCCTGACGGTTCATCAGTATTGAATGTTCCAGGCCCTGCGACTACGTTCCGCGACACCGTAGCCCGAGACGAAGGGGTGGTCGCATGGCCGAAGTCAGCGCGGAGGCACGGATCGCGGCACCGGCCGACAAGGTGTGGGCGCAGCTCGTCGACTGGCCCGCGTACGGCGAGTGGAACGCGACCCACACCAACTTCCCGCACGGCGGCCCGACCGCCCTCGAAGTGGGCGGGACCTTCCAGGAGAACATGAAGCTGATGGGCTTCCCGGCCGAGGTCGAGTGGACGATCGAGGAGCTGGAGCCGGCCCGGGTGCTGGCGCTGCGCGGCAAGGGGCCGATGGCGGTGAGCGTGGCCACCCGCTACACCCTGACCCCCGACGGGGACGACGCCACGACGGTCCGAATCGACGGGGAGTTCACCGGCGCCGCGGTCTCACTGATGGCGGGCCGCCTGAAGGACTCGGGTACGGCCGCCCTGAACGAGTCGCTGCGCAAGCTGGCGGGCCTGGTGAGCTGAGAACCCCGTACGACAGCGGTCGCACGACGAAGGGGCGCCCGGCGGAGTGATCCGCGGGGCGCCCCTTCGTCACGGCGGGGAGGCCGTCGGTCCGTCAGTCCTCGTCGGCGAGGATCAGGTACAGCTTCTTGCGCGCTTCGTTGATCACGGAGATCGCCTTCTCGCGCTGCTCCTTGCTGCCGGTCTTCCAGACCTGCCCGAAGGCCTCCATCAGACCGAAACCGGCCTGCCGGATGTCGTTCACGGCCTCCCAGTCGACACCTCGGGAGGCTTCCTCCCAGGGCGCCTCGGGGCCCTCCTCGGCCGCGCCGCGGCCGGACTCGGTGAGGGAGAACAGCTTCTTGCCGCCCTCGCTCTCGCTGACGATCAGGCCCTCGTCCTCCAGCAGCTGGAGGGTGGGGTACACCGAGCCGGGGCTGGGCTTCCACGCCCCGCCGCTGCGCTCGGCGATCTCCTGGATCATCTCGTAGCCGTGCATCGGGCGGTCCCTGAGCAGGGCCAGGATCGAGGCGCGCACATCGCCGCGCCGCGCCCTCCCCCTGGGTCCGCCTCGGCCCCTGGGCCCCCAGTGCCCCGGCCCTCCGAAGCCGGGTCCACCGCCGAACCCCGGGCCGCCGAAGCCGGGACCGCCCGGCCCGAAGGGCCCGAAGGCTCCTCGCCGACCGTCGAAACCGCCCCGGCCCTCACGACCGGCGCCACCGTGTCCACGTTCGAATCCATGGGAACGCATCGCAATCACTCCATTCCATCGTTGATCTGTCGCGATGCCTCAACGATATATCGGAATAGCTCGCATGACAACACCCCGATCGCCGAGCGGGATTTCCGGTGGCCAGGGCGGTCCAGAGCCACCTGCGAGCGGAAGCCCGGACGGCTCGCCGCGCCGCGATTTGGGTCCAGTCGCCATGGATTGGCCTTGGTCCGTGGATTTCGTGGCGCCTACCGTCGTGCCATGCGCATCCGAATCGTCGACGCCTTCACCGATCGTCCCTTCTCCGGGAACCCCGCCGGGGTGCTGCTCCTCGACGCCTTCCCCGGGGACGAGTGGCTCCAGAACGTGGCCAAGGAGGTCAACCACGCGGAGACCGCGTTCGCCCACCCGCTGTCCGACGCCCCGGAGGCCGACTGGGCGCTGCGCTGGTTCACGCCCGCCGCCGAGGTCGCGATGTGCGGGCACGCGACGCTCGCCACGGCCCATGTGCTGCACACCTCCGGCGCGCACGAGGGGCCGGTCCGGTTCGCCACCCGCAGCGGTGTCCTGGTCGCGTCACCCCGCGAGGACGGCTCGTTCACCTTGGACTTCCCCACCGCCCCGCTCACCGCGGCCGAGATCCCGACCGGAGTCTCCGACGCCCTCGGCGCCGAGCCGCTGGCCGCCTTCGACACCGGACCCAACGTGGGCGACCTGCTCGTGGAGCTCGCCGACGAGAAGACCGTCCGCGCCCTGTCACCCGACCACCGCGCCCTCGGCGCCTTCTCCGAGCGCGGCATCATCGCCACCGCCCGCGCCGAGGACCCTTCCCGCGGTTACGACTTCGTCTCCCGCTGCTTCTTCCCCAACATCGGCATCGACGAGGACCCCGTCACCGGCAGCGCCCACACCGCGCTGGCACCGTTCTGGTCCGAGCGCCTCGGCCGTCCCGACCTCACCGGCCTCCAGGCCTCCGCCCGCTCCGGCCGGGTCCGCACCGAACTGCGCGACGACCGCGTCCTGCTCGGCGGCAGCGCGGTCACCGTCATCGACGGGGAACTGCTGGCCTAGCGGCCGAAGAGGGCGTACGAGACCCAGCGGCCGACAACGGCGTACGGGCCCCTCGTGCGCCCTCTTTCACGCCGTCGGCAGCCAGTCGACCTTCCCCGCGAGCAGCGCGTAGCCCACGAACGCGCCGATGTCGAGCAGCGAGTGCGCCACGACCAGCGGGCCGACCCGGCCCCACCGGCGGTACAGGTAGACGAAGACGACGCCCATCACCATGTTCCCGATGAACCCACCGATGCCCTGGTAGAGGTGGTACGAGCCGCGCAGCACGGAGCTGGCCACCAGCGCGGCGCCGGGCGTCCAGCCCAGCTGGTGCAGTCGGCGCAGCAGGTAGCCGACCACGATGACCTCTTCGAGGATCGCGTTCTGCAGGGCCGACAGGACGAGCACCGGGTACTTCCACCACACCTCGGGCAGCGCCTCGGGGACCACGGTGAGGTTGAAGCCAAGACCCCGGGCGGCGAGGTAGAAGGCGATGCCGCTGCTGCCGATCACCGCGGCGACGGCCGCCCCACGTGCCAGGTCCGGCCAGGGGCGGGTGCGGTCGAAGCCCAGGGCGCGCAGACTGCTGCCCTCGCGGAGCAGGAAGTGCGCGACGAGGAGGACGGGCACGAGGGACGTGGTGATCCCGAACAGCTGCCAGGCCAGGTCCAGCCAGGGCCGGCCCGGTGCGGCGGAGGCGTTGAGGGTGGCCGCCTGGTCCTTCAGGCCGCCGGGCTTGGTCGCCGAGCCGATGAAGCTGATCAGCGCGGAGAGCCCACTCGCACCGAGCGAGACCCCGAGCACCAGCAGCGTCTCGTCACGGAGGATCCGTCGTGAGGGCCCCTCCTGCGGGAATGGACCGGCCACGGGTCCCGCCTCCGCCTGCACACTGCCTCCCAGGGGCACCACCGTCATAGGACGTCACAGCTTGCCCGATCAGTATGAGGCGAACGGCGGCGGCCCCCGTCCAGGCACCTCGGCCCGAAGAGGCCGAGGCGGGCGTACACCCTCAGCCCAGCGGTACCGCCTCCGGGAGTCCCACCGGCCAGGTGTGGACCGGGTCGCCGACCCGCATCAGCTCGCAGTAGCGACGCGTCGTGGCGGCCAGCGCGGCATCCCGGGACAGGCCCTGTTCCAGCGCGCGGTGGAAGGTCGCGGACTGCCAGGACGCGCCGTTCGCCCGCCGCCGGCACCGCTCCTCGATGACCCCGAGATACAGATCCCGGTCGGTGGCCTCGACGCCCCACGCGTCCAGCCCGGCCGCCGCGAGCGGCAGCAGCTCGTCGCGTACGAGGGTGGCCGCGTCGATCTCCGCGGTGCCGCCGTACCGACCGCGCCGCGGCCACTGCAGCCGCGCCTCGATGCCGTACCGGCACGCGGTGTCGAAGTTGGCGGCGGCCGCCTCGAACGGCAGCCGGGTCCACACCGGGCGCGGTTCCTCGGCGAGGGCGCGGATGAGGCCGTAGTAGAAGGCCGCGTTGGCGAGGACGTCCGTGATGGTGGGCCCGGCGGGCAGGACGCGGTTCTCGACGCGCAGATGCGGGACGCCGTCGGCGATGCCGTAGACCGGGCGGTTCCAGCGGTACACCGTGCCGTTGTGCAGGACCAGCTCGGCCAGGCTCGGGACACCGCCCTCGTCGAGCACCCGGAGCGGGTCCTCGTCGTCGCAGATCGGCAGGAGGGCGGGGTAGTAGCGCAGGTTCTCCTCGAAGAGGTCGTAGGCCGAGGAGATCCACCGCTCCCCGAACCAGGTGCGCGGCCGCACGCCCTGGGCCTGGAGCTCCGGCGGGCGGGTGTCGGTGGACTGCTGGAACAGCGGCGGGCGGGACTCGCGCCACAGCTCGCGGCCGAACAGGAAGGGCGAATTGGCGCCGACCGCGACCTGGACTGCGGCGACGGCCTGGGCGGCGTTCCAGACATCGGCGAAGCGGCCCGGGGTGACCTGGAGGTGCAGTTGGACTGAGGTACAGGCGGCCTCGGGCGCTATCGACTTCGAGGAGCAGCGCAGGTGCTCCACGCCGTCGATGTCGAGCAGGAAGTCCTCGCCGCGGGCGGCCACGATCTGGTCGTTGAGCAGGGTGTAGCGGTCGACGTCGGAGAGGTTGGACGAGACCAGGTCGTCGCGGTCGAGTGTCGGCAGAATGCCGATCATCATGATTCCCGCGTCCAGCTCACCGGCTTTCCGGTCGGCATATGCCAGGGAGGTGCGGAGTTCCTCGGCAAGACGGTCGAATACCCGGCCGCCCAGCCGGTGTGGCGCGATGTTGACTTCCAGGTTGAACATGGCGAGTTCTGTTTGGAAATCCCGACTCGCAATCCGCTCGAGAACCTGCGCATTCAACATTCTCGGCATGCCGTCGGCTCCAGCGAGATTCAATTCGATCTCGAGCCCCATGAGGTTCTTCGGGCGATCGAACCGCTTCTCCGCCAGAAGCCGCTCCAGGCCCGCCAGACACTGCCGGAGCTTGTCGCGGTAGCGCTGGCGGTCGGACAGATCGAACCGACCCGCCACGACCTTCTCCCCCATCGGAGCATCCCTCCTCGTATGGGCGGGCGGAAGATCCGGCCGCCGGTGTCCCGGGTCGGTTGGGATGATGCCCAGCCGAAGCGATCGATAACGTCCCCGGACGGGCCCGCCGCCCGCTAGGCTGTCGCACGTGACCGGCGGCACATTCGCCAGGCATGGGTCAGCGCAATGATTCGAGCAGTTGACGAACTCGTGAAAAACGCCGACGAGAATTGGCCGACCGCTTCGCGCGCATTACCCGAGGTCATCGGCTTCCACCCCTTCCGAAACCGGGATGATTCCCGCGCATCGCCGTCCGAATGCGCCCTTGCCGAGTGCGCCGGAAGCGGGTAGACGAAACACTCACTGAACACTTGTCGTATAAACTCCGCGAACAAGGCAGAAGGTTGGCGCCCGGTCGGAGAACCTGCCGCAGCAATGGACTGCGGCAGGTCTCACGCGCACCCACGTACCCAGACCTCGGCCCACACCTCCTTGCCCCCGCGAGCTGACAGCGCCGTCCGCCCCGCCCTCGCGCCACCGTGCCTGTCTCATGAGAGGCGACCCACCATGCCGCTGCATGTCCCCCCGGCTCCCGCGCCCGCACTTCGCTCCGTCCTCACCGCACTCGGGTCCCCCACCGCGGTCCGCGAGGCCCGAACACCGTCCCTGCGCGCAGTACAGGGACCCGCCACGCCCGAACTGCCGTTGCCCGTGCACGTGCTGGACGGGATCACCACCACCGGCCCGTCCACCACCCGGCTGGCCGGCTGGCGCTTCCTGATCCGCTGCGGCGACCGTGCCGTCGCCGCCGCGGAGACCCGGCTGACCCCGGACGGCTGGGCCTTCTCGCACTTCTTCGAGGGCCCGTACATCACCTCGACCGAGCTCGCGCTGCGCCAAGCCGAGACGATGCCGCAGGCCTACCAGCCCCGGCTGCTGTCGGTGCCCGGCCTGTACATGCTCACCCTGTGGCTGCACGGCGACTGCGCCGCCGACGCCTCCGTCGGCCATCCCGAACCCACGGACCTGCTCGTCCCGCTCGCGCCCGCGCCGCCCGGCATCGCGGCCCACCGGCCGCACCGGGTCGCCGATCTGCTCCCGGTGCTGACCCATCGCGTGACCCCGGCACCCCTCCTCGGCTCACCCGCCTGAGAAACCCGCGAGAACCGCCCCCGTACCCCGCCACCGGTCGCCGGTCGCGGGGTACGGCGTCGCGGGCCGCCTGTTCGCTCGTACGAGCGCCATGACGCTCCCCCGAGCCCCCCACCTGCATGGACTAGCCCCTTCCGGCCACCCCGAACCACCCAAAATGACAGTGCAGTTGGGATGAACCGTCCGCGCGAGTGATGCGTCATGAACCTGTGAGAAGCGGTGCACCGAAATCCCTGCGGATCGACGCCCGTGGGGCAACACTGGGTTCGAACCACTTGTCGCAACGGGGGCGGCCATGAACATCACGTCAGAGCGGAAGATCCCACCCATGTGCCAGCACCAGCCACCGTGTCCCACCGCAGACTCCGCCGACCGGGAATCCGCCCGCCTCGTGGCGCACCACCCGGAGCAGGGCTGGAGCCTGCTGTGCAACGGCGTACTGCTCTTCGAGGACACCGGTGAGCTCCTGCCCGACGGCCAGATCATCGCCCCGCACCGCCCGTTGCGGGTGGCGACCGCGGCCTGAGCGCCACCGGGCGGCCCGCACGCCGTCCGGAGACCCGGGGGCCGGCCGCAGACACGTTCTGCTGACCGGCCCCGACGCATGTCCGGGGCCGGTCACTCCCCGTAGTCCTTCGTGTGTGTTGCCGCAGCCGCGCACCGCGTGCAGGGTCACCGTCACCGAGAACGCACCGCTGTTGGACCTGCCCGGGACGCAACCGGTGGTGCGGACGAGCACCGCACCACCGTCCCGGCGCGCTACTTGAGCGCGTCCCGGATCGCGTAGTACGCGGGCTTCGGCTGCAACTGCTCGTCCCACGGCAGGGCCGCGCCCTCGCCCTCGAAGAAGGCGGGGATCCAGGAGTACTTGTCGGTGTAGTCCCAGATCGTGATACCGACACACCGGCGCACCGCCAGGCACGCCTCGGTCAGGTCCCGGTACCACTCGGCCTGCGTGGCCAGCTTCTGCTCGTCCGCGGGCACGTACATCCGGATGTCGACCTCGGTCAGCGCGGTGTCCAGGCCGATCCGCGAGAAGCGGCGCAGGTTGTCCTCCAGCGTGGTCGGATAGCCGTACTGGAGGGCCAGATGGGCCTGCAGGCCGATGCCGTGCAGCGGAACGCCCTGGGCCCGCAGCTCCTTGGCGAGCTTGTAGTAGGCGTCGCTCTTCGGGCCGACGGACTCGATGTTGTAGTCGTTGAGGTAGAGCTTCACGCGCGGGTCGGCCTGGTGGGCCCAGCGCAGCGCGTCGGCGATGTAACCGGGGCCGAGCGTCTTGTAGAAGATCGTCTCCCGGTAGGAGCCGTCCTCGTTGAACGCCTCGTTGACCACGTCCCAGGCGAACACCTTGCCGCGGTAGTGCCGTACCTCCGTCTGGATGTGCTTCTTCAGTACGGCGCGCAGCTCCGGCGCCGTCCACTCCCTGGACGTCAGCCAGTCGGGCAGCTGGCTGTGCCAGACCAGGGTGTGGCCGCGCACCTTCTGGTGGTTGGCGCGGGCGAGGTCGACGATCTCGTCGCCCTGGGAGAAGTCGAAGACGCCCTGCTCAGGCTCGGTGGCGTACCACTTCATACCGTTGCCGGGGGTGATCTGGTCGAACTCGCTGCCCAGGATGGCCTTGTAGGGCTCATCGACCAGCTCCGGGTTGTCGGTGGCGCTGCCGAAGTAGCGGCCGTGGCGCTGGGCCAGGTCGGCGAGCGTCGGCTCCTCCCCACCGGCCTGGGCGGCCGGCGCGGTGACCGCGACCAGGACGGCGGCGAGGACGCCGGCGAGTCTGAGACGGTTCTTGCGCATGGTGCGACTCCTCACGGACAGGGGGTGCGGGTGAGCCGTACGTCCGCCGGTGGCGGGTCATCCCTTGGTGGCGCCGGCGGTGAGACCGCCGACGAGTTGGCGCTCGGCGACGGAGTAGAAGGCCAGGGCCGGGACCATGGCGAGGACGAGGTAGGCGAAGACGCGGGCCACGTCCTGGGAGTACTGCCCCTGGAACTGCTGCACGCCGATCGGGATCGTCCACCAGGTGGGGTCGTTGAAGACGAGCAGTGGCAGGAAGAAGTTGTTCCAGCTGGTGACGACCGCGAGCACGGAGACCGTGCCGAGCGCGGGCCGCGCCATCGGCAGCAGCACCCGCCAGAAGAAGCCGAGCGGACCGCAGCCGTCGAGGGTGGCCGCCTCCTCCAGCTCACCGGGGATCTGCCGGAAGAAGCCGCGCAGGATGATGATGGTCATCGGCAGTCCGAAGGCCGCCTGCGGGAGAATCACGCCGAGCGGGTTGTTCAGCAGGTCCATCGAGCGCAGCAGCAGGAACAGCGGCAGCGCCGCCACCGCGAAGGGGAACATCAGCCCCATCGTGAACAGCGTGAACAGCACTTCCCGGCCGCGGAAGGCGAAGCGCGCGAAGGAGAACGCGGCGAGCGCCGAGGCCGCGACCACGAGGACCGTCGTGGCCACCGCGATCAGGGTGGAGTTGCCGACCAGCCGCCAGAAGTCGCCGGAGGCCAGGATGTCGGTGTAGTTGCCGGTCACCCAGGGGTCGGGCAGCCCGATGGTGTTGCTGGAGAGCTGATCGGTGGACTTGAAGCCGGAGAGGACGGCGTAGAGCAGGGGAATGCCCATCACCGCGCCCACAGTGATCAGGAGGAGATGGAGGGGCAGATTCCGCCCACGGGACTTGTGCTTGACGGTCACTTGGCGCCTCCCCGCATGGTCGTGGTCGCGCCCTCCAGGTCCCGGCGGAGCACGAACCGCTGGTAGGCGAGGGCGAAGACGAGGCTGATGGCGAACATGGCCACGCTGATCGCGCTGGCGTAGCCGACCTGGTAGCGCTTGAACCCGAACTGGAACATGGTCACGGCCATCGTCTCGGAGTGGTGGTCGGGGCCGCCCGCGGTGACCACCCAGACCAGGTCGAAGAGCTGGATCGCCCCGATGACGGACAGGAAGACGCTGATCCGCAGGGTGGGCGCGAGCAACGGCAGGGTGACGCTGCGGAACCGCTGCCAGGGCCCGGCGCCGTCGATGAGCGCCGCCTCGTGCAACTCCTTGGGGATGGACTGGAGTCCGGCCAGGTAGAGCATCATGTGGAAGCCGAAGTACTTCCAGGTCATCACCAGGAACAGGGTGGCCATCACCATGTCCGGGTCGGCGAACCACTCACCGCCCAGACCGTCCAGGCCGATTCCGCCGAGGACCTCGTCCGCGAGACCGTCTCCCGGGGCGAAGATCATGCTGAACAGCACACCGGTGATGGCCTCGGAGAGCACGTACGGCGCGAAGAACAGCATCCGGTACACGGCCCGGCCGCGCATGCGCTGATTGAGCGCGACGGCCATGGCGAGCGCGAACGGCAGTTGCAGCGCGAGCGAGAGCACGACCAGGACCAGGCAGCGCCACAGGTCGCCGAGGAAGACCGGGTCGTCGAGGAGCCGGGTGAAGTTGTCGACGCCGATGTAGTCGGAGGGCATGCCGAAACCGCCCCACCGGAAGAAGGCGGCGTACAGCGCGAACAGGATCGGCAGCAGGACCAGGACGCCGAACAGCACCAGGGCGGGCACCTGGAAGGAGACCGCGGTCAGCCAGTTGAGGGCCCGCCGCCGGGCCCGCCCCCGGACCGCGGTGGCGGGCGGGGGCGGGACGTCGAGGCCGGGGCCGCTCCGTTCGTCCTTGAGCGAGGTGAAGGTCATCGGCGACTACTGCTCTTCCTTCGCGACCTGGGTGATCGAGTCGGTGACCTGCTCCGGCGACTTGGACCCGGCGATGAGCGCCCCGACACTGTCGTTGACCTCCTGGCCCAGGGCGGGCGCGTAGGCCTGGTCGAGGTAGAGCTGGAAGCCCGTCGCGGCCGTCAACTCCTTTTGTACGGCCTTGATGTTGGGGTCGGTGATGGCGCTCGCTGCGGCCGGGACGACCGGGAGCACTCCGGTCTTCTTGACCAGTTCCACGTCGGTCGTCTCCGAGGCGAAGAACTGCAGGAAGTCCACGGCCGCCTGCGGGGCGCCGCTGCGCAGGGCGTGGCCGCCACCTCCGCCGAAGACCTCGGTGATCGTGCCCCGGCCGCCCTCGACCGTGGGGAACGGGAAGAACCCGAGGTCGTCCCCGAGCCCCTTGCCGACGTCGGCCTGCACGACGGGCGCCCACTGGCCCATGAGCTCCATGGCCGCCTTGCCGTTGCCGACGTTGGCCGCCTGTCCGGTCGGTCCCGAGTAGGAGGCGCCGAGGAAGCCCTTCTGGAACGGCTCCAGTTCGACGAGTTCCTTGAGGTGTTCGCCGGCCTTGACGAGTCCCGGGGCGGAGAAGTCCTTGTCGTCGTTGGCCTTCTGCAGGGCGTCCGCGCCGGCCGTGCGCATGGCGAGGTAGGCCCAGTAGTACATGCCGGTCCAGCTCTCCTTGCCCGCGAGGGCGAGCGGGGTGACACCGGCGGACTTCAGCTTCCGCACCGCCTCCAGGAACGCGCTCCAGGTGGCCGGGGGCGCGCTGATGCCCGCCTTCTTGAACAGCGCCTTGTTGTACCAGAAGCCGATCATGCCGATGTCGAAGGGAATGCCGTACACCTTCTCGTCGAGCAGGTACGGCTCCTTGGCGACCGGCACCAGCCCGTCGGCCCAGTCCTTGGTGCGCTCCGTGAGGTCCTCGACGAGTCCCGCGTCGACCTGCTGCCTGAGGACGCCGCCGCCCCAGGTGTGGAAGATGTCCGGGAGCTTCCCGGACGCGGTCAGCGCCGTCATCTTCGACTTGTAGGCGTCGTTCTCCAGCTGGACGATCTTTATCTTGACCTTCGGGTTCTGGGCCTCGAACTTCTTGGCGAGGGCGGCCCAGACGTCCTTCGTGGGCTGGGTGGTGGAGATGTTCCACCACTCGATGGTGGTCGTGCCGTCGGACGACCCTCCGTCCGAGTCTCCGCCGCAGCCGCTCAATGCCGTCATGCTCAGACCGGCTGCGGCGGAGACCGCCAGAAAGCCGCGGCGGGACAGTGCCGGGTCGCCCATCATGCGCTCCTTGAGATCCGGGACGGCACGTCGTTCCGTCCACCAGGATTTCGAAAGTTTCGGGATCAATCCAGAAAGCTTCGCTGCTGCCGCACCCTAGAGACAGCGCCTGATGGGTGGCAACCCCTCGTACACGGGGAATCCGCCGACGACTCGCGCGTGACCGGGCGGGAGTTGGGGTCAGCGGGCCGCGGAGTCCCGCTCGCGGTACTCGAACCAGTCGAAAGCCGCGCTGCCATCGGTGACGTACATGCCGATCACCCGTCCGGTGAAGCCGCCCACGACCTGCGTGGAGAGATAGCGGCCGTCCAGTTCGGCCAGGGTCGCCGCGCCCGCCGCGCTTTCGACCGAGAAGGCGATCGTGTCGGGCCCGCCGGCCCGGACGCCCTCGGCGGGCGGCGGCACGTCGGTCGTGCGGACCTCCACCGTCAGCGTCACCGGCCCCCGGGATACGGGGAGTTGGGCCACCGACTGGCGAATCGGACCGATCCGGGCCAGCACGGCGACCGTGCCGTCGTGCACCTCGATGTCGTAGTGGTGCGCCTCGTCCATGCGCACACTCAGGCCCGCGCGACCGTCACCGGCGTCCACCCGGGCCGCCACCCGGCAGTCGTGGTGCTGCTGCCGGCGCCCCACGAAGGCGTGGCCCGGCCGGTCGAGGCTGTCGCCCGTCGCGTGCAGGGTGAGCCACCCGTGCCGTTCGTCCAGCGACCAGGAGCCCTCGGGGCGGTGACGTGGGGAGATGTACCGCGGGGCGAGTTCCGGGGCGTCGAAGTCGTCGCGAGCGGGCTCCGGCGGGAAGGGGCGCGAGGCGGCGGGCGCCTCGTACCGCTCCCGTACGGTGCCGACGTACGGCCAGCCGTCCCGCCACTCAACCGGGACCAGGAACGTCTCGCGCCCGAGGACGTGGAACCTGGGGAAGAAGCCGCGCGGGCGAGTCCCCAGCAGGACCATCCACCAGCTGCCGTCGGCCGCCTGGACGAGGTCGGCGTGGCCGGTGCACTGGATCGGCAGGCCGGTGCTGCGGTGGGACAGGACCGGGTTGTGCGGGGCCGGCTCGAACGGCCCCCGGGGAGAGCGGCCGCGGGCGATCGACACGCTGTGGCCCTCCGCGGTACCGCCCTCGGCCACCATCAGGTACCACCACTCGCCGACGCGGTACAGATGCGGCCCCTCCGGATCCGCCATGCCGGACCCGGACCACACCGGGACGGGCCCCTCCAGCACCTTGCCGGCGACCGGGTCGATCCGGGCGAGCCCCACTCCGGCGACCGCGCTCCAGCACGTGCCGTGTTCGTCCCAGGCGAGGTCGGGGTCGATGCCGGGCAGGTCGATCCACACGGGATCGGACCAGGGGCCCTCGGGGCGCTCGGCGGTGACGAGGAAGGTGCCCCCGGCGCCGACATTGGTGGTGATGACGTGGAAGCGGCCCTGATGGTGGCGGATCGTCGGTGCGTAGATGCCATCGGAGACACGCAGGTCGAGCGGCACCTCGAACTGCTCCGGCCGGTCGAGCACGTTGCCGATCTGACGCCAGTGGACGAGGTCTCGGCTGTGGAACACCGGCACCGCGGGAAAGTACTCGAAGCTGGAGCAGACCAGGTAGTAGTCCTCACCGACCCGGCACACGCTGGGGTCGGGATGGAACCCTGGGAGGACGGGGTTGACGTACGTCCGCATGGGTCAGTCCTTCCGGGACCGGGCGAAACATTCGGTCCGGTTGGCGAACATTACGGAGCGGACTGTAGGGGCAGGCGCAGGGAGCGGCAACGGCTGGAGGCTGTCGCGTACAGGGCGTGAGGCGGCTCCTCACGGCGGACAGCCTCTGGGACGTGGGCGGTCACTTGCTCCGCCGCTCGGTCTCTCCGCGCCCATGCCAGGCTCAGGACCATGGTGGGGCCGTCGCCCGGGGTGTCCTCCGCGGTCAGCGCCCCGCCCATCGCCTCGGCGAATCCTCGCGCGACCGCGAGTCCCAGTCCCACGCCGGGGCCGGCGCCGCGCGGAGCGTCACCGTACCGCTGGAAGGGCGCGAGGACCCGCTCCTTCGCCTCGTCCGGGACGCCCGGACCGCGGTCCACGACCCCCTCGACCCGGTCGGCGAGGGAGCTGGCGGAGACCGGGACGGGGGTGCCGGGCGGGCTGTGCTTCACGGCGTTCTCGACCAGGTTGGCGACCGAGCGTTCCAGCTGTCCCTGGTCCGCGTGGACCATGGGAAGCGTCTCCGGGACGTCGAGGTCGACGCTGTCCGCGGGCACCCCGCCGAGCGCCATCGGCACCACCTCGTCAACGGCCGGAGTCGGCGGAACCGGGTCATGCTCCGGGCCGCCGACTCCCGTTCGGGCCGGACAACGCCATCAGCTCTTCGCCACGAGTTCCTTGAGCGCGATGTTGAGTTCGAGGACGTTCACGCGGGGCTCGCCGATGAAACCGAGGGTGCGGCCTTCGGTGTGCTCGTCGACCAGCTTCTGGACCTGGTCGGCCGACAGACCGTTCTTCTCGGCGACCCGGTGGACCTGGAGGTCCGCGTACTCCGGCGAGATGGCCGGGTCCAGGCCCGAGCCGGAGGAGGTCACCGCGTCGGCGGGCACCTCGGAGGGCTTGACCTTGTAATCCGCCGTCGAGTTGTCCTTGACGACCGCGGCCTTGGCGTCCTTCACCCACTGGATGAGTTCCTCGTTGTCGCCCGACCGGTTGGTCGCCCCGGAGAGGATCAGCGAGTACTGGGTGTTGACGCTGTTGGTGCCAAGACCGTTCTGCGGGCGGCCCTGAAACCACTTCAGGTCGGGATCCGGGGTCTCCTGGCCCTTCTTGAGGGGCAGGTTGTACGCCTGCCCGATCAAGGAGGAGCCGACGACCTCGCCGTCCGCCTTGATCTCCGAGCCGTTCGCCTTGTCGTTGAACAGTCCCTGCGCGATGCCGGTGACGACGAGCGGATAGATGACGCCCGTCACCAGGGTCAGCACGAGAAGGGCCCGCAGGCCCGCCCCGAGCAACCGGGCCGTGTTGATTACGGAGTTGTTCATGGCGCTCAGCCGATCCCGGGGATGAGGGAGACGATCATGTCGATGATCTTGATTCCGATGAAGGGCGCGACCAGGCCACCGAGACCGTAGATCCCGAGGTTCCGCCGCAGCATGCGATCCGCGCTCACCGGCCGGTACCGCACACCCTTCAGGGCGAGCGGCACCAGAGCGATGATGATCAGCGCGTTGAAGATGACCGCCGAGAGGATCGCGGAGTCCGGCGAGGACAGGTCCATGATGTTGAGCTTGTCCAGGCCCGGGTAGACGGCCGCGAACAGCGCTGGGATGATCGCGAAGTACTTCGCCACGTCGTTGGCGATGGAGAAGGTCGTCAACGCGCCCCGGGTGATGAGGAGTTGCTTGCCGATCTCGACGATCTCGATGAGCTTGGTCGGGTCGGAGTCGAGGTCGACCATGTTGCCGGCCTCCTTGGCGGCCGACGTACCCGTGTTCATCGCCACGCCGACGTCCGCCTGCGCCAGTGCCGGGGCGTCGTTGGTGCCGTCACCGGTCATCGCGACCAGCTTCCCGCCCGCCTGCTCCCGCTTGATCAGCGCCATCTTGTCCTCGGGAGTCGCCTCCGCGAGGAAGTCGTCGACGCCCGCCTCCTCGGCGATCGCCTTGGCGGTCAGCGGGTTGTCACCCGTGATCATGATCGTCTTGATGCCCATGCGGCGCAGCTCCTCGAACCGCTCCCGCATGCCGTTCTTGACGACGTCCTTGAGGTGGATGACGCCGAGAACCCGGGCGCCCTCGGCGTCCTCGACGGCTACGAGCAGCGGGGTCCCGCCGGCCTCGGAGATCTTGTCGGCGAGGGTGTCCGCGTCCTTGGCGACCGTCCCGCCCCGCTCCTGGACCCAGGTGATGACCGAACCGGCCGCCCCCTTGCGGACCTTGCGCCCGTCGACGTCCACACCCGACATCCGGGTCTGCGCGGTGAACTCGATCCACCTGGCGTGCGCCAGCTCGCCCTGGTGCCGCTCGCGCAGCCCGTACTTCTCCTTGGCGAGTACGACGATGGAACGGCCCTCGGGCGTCTCGTCGGCGAGCGACGACAGCTGGGCGGCGTCGGCCAGCTCGGCCTCGGTCGTCCCGCTCACCGGCACGAACTCGGCGGCCTGGCGGTTGCCGAGGGTGATGGTGCCGGTCTTGTCGAGCAGCAGCGTGGAGACGTCACCGGCGGCCTCGACCGCACGGCCGGACATGGCAAGGACGTTGCGCTGCACCAGGCGGTCCATGCCCGCGATGCCGATCGCGGAGAGCAGTGCACCGATGGTGGTCGGGATCAAGCAGACCAGCAGGGCGACCAGGACGGCCATCGTCAGGTCGCTGCCCGCGTAGTCGGCGAACGGCGGCAACGTCGCCACGGCCAGCAGGAACACGATGGTCAGAGAGGCCAGCAGGATGTTCAGCGCGATCTCGTTCGGCGTCTTCTGCCGGGCTGCGCCCTCGACCAGGTTGATCATCCGGTCGATGAAGGTCTCGCCCGGCTTCGTCGTGATCTTGATGACGATCCGGTCGGAGAGGACCTTCGTACCGCCGGTGACCGCCGAGCGGTCGCCACCGGACTCCCGGATGACCGGGGCCGACTCACCGGTGATCGCCGACTCGTCTACGGAGGCCACACCTTCGACGACATCGCCGTCGCCGGGAATGACGTCACCGGCCTCACAGACGACCAGGTCACCGATGTGCAGTGCGGTACCGGCGACCACGGTCCCGTCGACCTTGCGGGCCACGGTATCGGTCTTGGCCTTGCGCAGAGTGTCGGCCTGCGCCTTGCCGCGGCCCTCGGCGACAGCCTCCGCCAGATTGGCGAAGATCACCGTCAGCCAGAGCCAGGCGCTGATCGTCCAGCCGAACCAGTCGCCGGGGTCCTTGAAGGAGAAGATCGTCGTCAGCACGGAGCCGACGAGGACCACGAACATCACGGGGGACTTGACCATCACCCGCGGGTCGAGCTTGCGGAACGCGTCCGGCAGAGACTTGAGCAGTTGCTTGGCGTCGAAGAGGCCGGCGCCGACGCGGCCCTCGGAACTCTTGTGCCCGGACGGTGCGTCCTGGTGCGGCACGAGGGTGGATGTGGACATGGAGTCCTGCTTCTTTACGTCGGTGGTCATCACGCGAGCCCTTCGGCGAGCGGGCCCAGCGCGAGGGCCGGGAAGTAGGTCAGACCGGTGATGATCAGGATCGCGCCCACCAACAGACCGGTGAACAGCGGCTTCTCGGTGCGCAGCGTGCCCGCGGTCACCGGGACCGGCTTCTGCTCGGCGAGCGAGCCGGCCAGGGCCAGAACGAAGACCATCGGCAGGAAGCGGCCGAACAGCATGCACAGGCCGAGCGTGCTGTTGAACCACCGGGTGTCCGCGTTCAGACCGGCGAAGGCCGAGCCGTTGTTGTTCGCGGCGGAGGTGTAGGCGTACAGGATCTCGGAGAATCCGTGCGCCCCACTGTTGGTCATCGAGTTCGCCGGGGTGGGCAGCGCCGTCGCGAAGGCGGTGAAGACGAGCACCAGCGCCGGGGTGATGAGGATGTAGCAGGCCGCCAGCTTGATCTGGCGGGTGCCGATCTTCTTGCCCAGGTACTCGGGCGTACGACCGACCATCAGACCGGCGATGAACACCGCGATGATCGCCATGATCAGCATGCCGTAGAGGCCGGAACCCACACCACCGGGCGCGATCTCGCCCAGCATCATGCCGAGCATGGTGATGCCGCCGCCGAGGCCGGTGAAAGAGGAGTGGAAGGAGTCCACCGCACCGGTCGAGGTCAGCGTGGTCGACACCGCGAAGATCGACGACCCGCCGATCCCGAACCGGACTTCCTTGCCCTCCATCGCCCCGTTCGCCAGCTCGAATGCCGGGCCGTGGTGGGAGAATTCGGTCCACATCATGAGGGCGGTGAAGCCCAGCCAGATGGAGCCCATCGTGGCGAGGATCGCGTACCCCTGCTTCACCGAGCCGACCATGACGCCGAAGGTCCGGGTCAGGGAGAACGGGATGACGAGGATCAGGAAGATCTCGAACAGGTTGGAGAACGGCGTCGGGTTCTCGAAGGGGTGGGCGGAATTGGCGTTGAAGTAGCCACCGCCGTTGGTGCCCAGTTCCTTGATGGCCTCCTGCGAGGCGACCGCGCCGCCGTTCCACTCCTGCGTGCCGCCCATGAACTGGCCGACCTCGTGGATGCCGGAGAAGTTCTGGATGGCGCCGCAGGCGACCAGCACCACGGCGGCCCCAGCCGCGAGCGGCACGAGGATACGGACGGTTCCGCGTACCAGGTCGGCCCAGAAGTTGCCGAGCTCACCGGTGCGCGAGCGCGCGAAGCCCCGGACGAGCGCCACCGCGACCGCGATGCCGATGGCGGCGGAGACGAAGTTCTGCACGGCCAGACCGGCGGTCTGCACGACGTGGCCCATGGCCTGCTCGCCGTAGTACGACTGCCAGTTGGTGTTGGTCACGAACGACACGGCGGTGTTGAACGCCTGGTCCGGGTCGATCGCGGAGAAGCCGAGCGAGCCGGGCAGCACGCCCTGGAGCCGCTGGAGGCCGTAGAGGAAGAGGATGCCGATCACGGAGAAGGCGAGCACGCCGCGCAGGTACGCCGGCCAGCGCATCTCGGTGTCGGGGTTGGCTCCGATCCCCTTGTAGATCCACTTCTCGACCCGCCAGTGCTTGTCGGAGGAGTAGACCTTGGCCATGTAGTTGCCAAGGGGAACGTAGGCGAGCGCCAGGGCCGCTATGAGAGCGAGCAGCTGGAGGACGCCGGCGAGTACGGGACCCATGCCTGCTCTCAGAACCTCTCCGGGAAAACAAGGGCGAGGACGAGATAGCCCAGCAGGGCGACGGCGACCAGCAGGCCGACGATGTTCTCGACAGTCACAGCTTCGCCACCCCCTTGGCGACGAGGACCACCAGCGCGACCGCCGCGATCGTGGTGAAGACGAAGGCCAGATCGGCCATCGCGAGCTCCTGGAGTGTGAAGTTCGGTCGGACAGGGACGCTTAGAGGAAACCGCTTCTCTGGCCGGAAACGACCGCCGTTGACGGCTCCCTTACGGGCCACTGCGCGGCTTTGACGGGACTTTTACGGCTGGTGTGGATCAGGCCTCACGGCATGGCCCGGAACACGCCTCAGCGCAGTCGGAACCGCAGCCGGCAGATGACCGCGTCCGTCTCCCGCCGCACGGCGTGCGCGACCACGGCGCCGCGCTGGTTCTGCAGCAGCCGCTGCCACAGCCGCTCCGGCTCGGTCTCCGGGATCAGCACGGTGACCCGGGTGGCGGGCTCGGCAACGGTGACCTCGCGGACGTAGGCGGCGATCGGGCGGCCCAGCGAGCGGCGCTCACAGCTCAGACGGACGAGCGGCACCCCGGGGTCCCATTCGGCCCAGGCCAGCTCCAGCGCGTACAACGCGGCCCGGTCCTCGGCGTCGGGACAGCAGACGGTGACCGCGCGGACCTCGTCGCCGAGGGACGCGGCGGCCGTGAGGGCCTCGGAGGTCAGCCGGGACAGCGAGGAGACGGGGACGATCACGACCGAGCGGTCGCGGTGCGGGGCCTCGGGGATCCGGCCGAGACCGAGCCGCTCGCCGATGCGGGTGTAGGCGCGGTGCACCGTCTCGAACGCGAGCACCAGCAGCGGCAGGGCGACGACGATGAGCCAGGCGCCCTCGTCGAACTTGGTCTCTGTGACAACGACGGCGGCGACACCGGTGAGGAAGCCGCCGAGACCGTTGAGCAGCGCCTTGCGGGGGGCGCCTTCCTGACGCCAGTGCCGGACCATGCCGACCTGGGCGATCGTGAAGCCGACGAAGACCCCGATGGCGAAGAGCGGCACGAGGGTGTTGGTGTCGCCGCCGGAGAGGACCAGCAGTCCGGCGGACACGGCGGCAAGGGTCAGCACTCCGTGACGGTGGACCTGCCGGTCGGCCTTGAGGGCGAAGACGTGCGGGAGGTAGTTGTCGCGAGCGAGCAGCTTCAGCAGCACCGGGAGGCCGCCGAAGGAGGTGTTGGCCGACAGGGCCAGAAGGATCATCGTGGCGAACTGGATGACGTAGAACGCCCAGTTGTGCCCGAGGGAGGCGTCGGCGAGCTGGGCGAGGACGGTGACGCCCTCGACCGGCTGGAGGTGGAAGCGGGAGATCAGGACCGACAGGCCGATCAGCATCACGCCCAGGACGGCGCCGAGGGCCACCTCGGCGTGCTGGGCCCGCTTGGCGCGCGGGGCGCGGAAGGAGGGCACCGCGTTGGCGATGGCCTCGACGCCGGTGAGGGCGCTGCACCCGGAGGCGAACGCTTTCAGCAGGAGCAGGGCACCGACGGTGGTGGCGTTGTCGGCGACCACGGAGGCGTGGCCCTCCGCGGTGGCGGTGCTGACCGGCGCGGAACGGAAGAGCCCGACCGCTATCAGCACGAGGATCGACCCGACGAAGACGACCGTCGGCACGATGAAGGCCTTGGCCGACTCGACGATGCCGCGCAGGTTGACGCCGGTGATCAGCACCAGGACGGCCAGGCACAGCCACAGCCGCTCGGCGTAGAGCCCGGGAAAGGCCGAGGTCAGGGCGGCGACACCGGCCGTGACGGCGACGGCGACATTGAGGACGTAGTCCAGGACCAGCGAGGCGGCGGCCACCAGGCTGGTGCGGGCCCCCAGGTGCCGCCTGGCGACGGCATAGGAGCCGCCGCCGTCTGGGAAGGCCGCGATGACCTGCCGGTAGGAAGCGACCAGGACCGCGAGCAGGGCCGCGATGGCCAAGGTGACCGGCAGGGTGAAGCCGAGCCCGTGGGCGCCCGCAGCCGCCAGGACGAGCACGATGGCCTCGGGCCCGTAGGCCACGGACGCCATCGCGTCCAGCGACAGCGCGGCCAGACCGGTGACCGCGGTGAGGCGATGGCGCTCACCGGTATCGGGCGGGTCCTCGCCTGCGGGGACGGCGTCCTGTTCGGCGGTCAGCACGGACATGGGTGATTGCTCCTTCGTACGGTGTGCGTTGCCCACCCAGGCTGGGTCCGCGCCGAGGCGCCACCGCCCGCTCCTTGCGGGTTCTTCGCGCCGATCCGGACGACTTTGACGGAGCGTTGACGCGCCCCGACCGGCAGGCCCGCTGGCAAGGCGTCAAAAACCAGCAACTGCTCGTCAGAGTCGTGTCAACGCGCGCGGACACGCGTTGGGGGCGTCTCTAGCGTCAGCCGCATGGAACACACACAGCCGGAGAGCCCCGTGGTGCAGGACCGTCATTGGGCGCCGGAACTGCTCAGCTCGGTCCGCTGCGCGGGCGTGGTCCTCGGACTGCTGGTCCTCGTCGACTGGGGCGCCGGCCGCCTTACATCGGAGCGCGGGGCGCTCTGGGTCGCCCTCGCCACGCTGCTCTTCGTGGTGCTGTGCCCGGCCCGCGTCACCGCGGGCGAGGGCTGGCTGGAGACGCGCCGGCTCCTGGCGACCCGACGGGTGCGCACGGATCTGCTGATCTCGGTGCGCTGCGTCGACGGCGTGGCCCAACGTCTGGTCCTCCGGGACGTCTTCGACAACCGGGTGGAGATCGACCCGCGGGTCCTCGCCGCCAATCCCGACCTCTGGCTCCGCCTCGACGAGGACACCCAGCGCTCCATCGCCGCGGGCTGCCTGCTCTGCGGCCAGACGGCCCTGCGCCGCGTCGCGCGGCGCATCGACCGCGAGACGGCGGAGACGGTGTTCAAGGTGTCGGGCCTGGACTGAGCGCCACGCACATCTCCCGAAGCGGACACCGCTCAGCCCCGCCTTCCCGACGGTGCGGCTGCACCCCTGGCTGGAACCGCTCCGTCCTCAACCGCGCCGGCCCTCTGCTCGCCGGGACCGCGGGATTTCGCCTGGTCCGCGAGTACAGCCGAATCCGGCGCGAGACACCCGCTGAGCCCGCTGCTTGCTGCGGGGCACATGCTCACCCGGCGAGTCTTAACGGAAGCTTGACGCCCACTCCCCCCTTGATCCGTAGGCCCGGCCGTCACTCTCCGCTTACGCTGATGCGGCTGTCCGCGCGATGGCCGAACCGCACGCTTCACGCACTTCAGGAGCCCCCCGATGGCCGCCACGGAACACCCCCCGCCCAGTCGCCTGCGCGCCTGGATGCTGGAGGGACTCTCCGACATGGGCAAAGGCAAGGGCCACCGCCCCCAGGGTCCGCACGCCGAACCCGAGCCGGCCCACAAGGGGCAGCCCTGGTACCGGGTGATGTGCCTGACCGGCGTCGACTACTTCTCCACCCTCGGCTACCAGCCGGGCATCGCCGCGCTCGCGGCCGGTCTATTGTCACCGATCGCGACGATCGTGCTGGTGATCGTCACCCTGGCGGGTGCCCTGCCCGTGTACCGACGGGTCGCCGAGGAGAGCCCTCGCGGCGAGGGCTCGATCGCCATGCTGGAACGGCTGCTCTCCTTCTGGAAGGGCAAGCTGTTCGTCCTCACCCTGCTCGGCTTCGCCGCCACGGACTTCCTGATCACCATCACGCTGTCCGCCGCGGACGCCTCGACCCACCTCGTCGAGAACCCGCATCTGAACGCGGCCCTGCACGATCAGCAGCTGCTGATCACCCTGCTCCTCGTGGCACTGCTCGGCGCGGTCTTCCTCAAGGGCTTCCTGGAGGCGATCGGGGTTGCGGTGGCCCTCGTGGTGGTCTATCTCGGCCTGAACGCCGTGGTCGTGGTGGTCGGCCTGTGGCACGTGATCACCGAGGGCCACGTCGTCACCGACTGGACCGACGCCCTCACCGCCGAGCACGGCAACGTCTTCGTCATGATCGGCATGGCTCTGATCATCTTCCCCAAGCTGGCCCTCGGCATGTCCGGGTTCGAGACCGGCGTCGCGGTGATGCCTCACGTCAAGGGCGACGCCGGCGACACCGATGAACAGCCCAAGGGCCGCATCCGCGACACGAAGAAGCTGCTCACCACCGCCGCGCTGATCATGAGCTGCTTCCTGATCTGCACCAGCTTCATCACCACTCTGCTGATCCCCGAGAAGGAGTTCGAGGAGGGCGGTCAGGCCAACGGCCGCGCGCTCGCCTACCTGGCGCACGACTACCTGGGCAACGCATTCGGCACGGTCTACGACGTCTCGACCATCGCCATCCTCTGGTTCGCGGGCGCCTCCGCGATGGCGGGCCTGCTGAACCTGATGCCCCGCTATCTGCCGCGCTACGGCATGGCCCCGCACTGGGCTCGCGCGGTGCGCCCGATGGTCATCGTCTTCACCCTGGTCGGCTTCCTCGTCACGTGGATCTTCGACGCCGACGTCGACGCCCAGGGCGGCGCCTACGCCACCGGCGTCCTGGTGCTGATCAGCTCCGCAGCCATCGCCGTGACCATCGCCGCCCGCAAGGCGGGCCAGCGCAACTGGACCATCGGCTTTGCCGTGATCTCGGCAGTGTTCCTCTACACGACGGTCGTGAACGTCATCGAGCGTCCCGACGGTGTGAAGATCGGAGCCTGCTTCATCGCGGGCATCATCCTCGTCTCGCTGCTCTCCCGGCTGCTGCGGGCCTTTGAACTACGCGTGACCAGCGTGACGCTGGATCCCATGGCGGAACGTTTCGTCCGGGACATCGCCAGCCGAAAGATCCGCTTCATCGCCAACGAGCCCGACAACCGCGACAAGGCCGAGTACCGGGAGAAGATCGACCAGATCCGGCAGGACAACGACATCCCGGGCCCCGAGGACTTCGTCTTCGTCGAGGTGACGGTGACCGACCCGTCGGAGTTCGAGGCCGGGCTCACCGTGCGCGGCGAGGTGCTCCACGATCGCTACCGAGTCCTGACGCTGGAGTCGTCCTCCATCCCCAACGCCCTCGCCGCCCTGCTCCTGCACGTCCGCGACACCACAGGCTGCACCCCGCACATCTACTTCGAGTGGACCGAGGGCAACCCCTTCGCCAACTTCCTCCGCTTCTTCCTCTTCGGCCAGGGCGAGGTAGCCCCAGTGACGCGGGAGGTCCTGCGCGAGGCCGAACCGGACCGAGCCCGCCGCCCCCGCGTCCACACGGGCTGACGTCCTCCCTGGGACGCACCGCCCCGCAGCCACACCGGCCGACGCCCTATCGTGATCGGCATGCAGTCCTACACGATCGGCCAGGCCGCCCGGCTCCTCGGCGTCAGCCCGGACACCGCCCGCCGCTGGGCGGACGCGGGCCGGGTGGCGACCCACCGCGACGACAGCGGCCGACGGCTCGTCGACGGGCGGGACCTGGCCGCCTTCTCCGTGGAACTCGCCAGGACAGCGGCCGCGCCCGACGAGGAGGCCCCCTACACCTCCGCCCGCAACGCCTTCCCCGGCATCGTGACCGCGATCAAGCTCGGTGACGTGGCGGCCCAGGTCGAGATCCAGGCGGGCCCGCACCGCCTCGTCTCCCTGCTCACCCGCGAGGCCGTGGAGGAGCTGGGCCTGGAGGTCGGCATGGAGGCAACCGCCCGCGTTAAGTCGACAAACGTACACATCGACCGGACGTAGGCACAGCCCGCCCCGAGAGAACCATCATGACGACGCAGACCCACACATACCCGACATAATTCCCCCACCCCATTACCGTGGGACGCCCCACCAACCGCCCCCGAAGGCAAGGCGCCCCATGCCCATGAGACTGAGCATCCGCAACCAGCTTCCCGGAACCGTCACCACCATCACCCCCGGCGAGGTCATGGCGACGGTCAGAGTCGTTCTCTCCGGCGGCCACCACATCACCGCCACGATCACGAGGGAGGCCCTCGACGACCTGGTTCTCGCGCCGGGCAGCGCGGTACGCGTCCTGGTGAAGTCCACCGAGGTCTCCGTCGCCACCGCCCGCGTCTCCGACGTGTCGATCCGCAACCAGATCCCGGGCAACGTCAGCGCCATCAATACCGGCCCCTCGATGACCACCGTCAAGATCACGGTCACCGGCGGCGAACTCACCGCCGCCATCACCACCGACGCGGCCACCGCCCTGGTGCTGACCCCCGGCACCCCCGTCGTAGCCCTCATCAAGGCGACCGAGATCTCACTGGCGACCTCATAGACAACCGCCGGCAGACGACAGAGGCTCCGCCCGGGCCGTGACGCTGCCCGTGCGCTACGTCGCCTTCGTGGGCGATCTGCTGCACGGGGACATGGGCACCAGCGCGCTCACCCG
>NZ_JBSFOK010000061.1:0-44492 GCF_053587635.1 Streptomyces sp. NPDC003635
GGGACGACCCACGACCGGGACGTGAACGCGGCGAAGAAGATTCTGGCCGTCGGGCTGACGGCGTCTGTCTGTGGAGCCGGTGTAAGGCCTCAACGAAGCACTCCGGGCGGGCAGTCGGCGACGAAGCAGAAACCCCTACGGCGCGAGCCGTAGGAATCCCCCTCCTTCAGGAGGGGGAGGAAGTCAACGAAACTTTCCTCGTACGAAGGACTGGGACCGGTCCTGCCGACAGACGGAGGCGGGTGACACCGCCGGTGCCGTCCGTGGCGTCTGTGATCGGGTGTGCTGGCAAGCAACGGCATTGCAACGATGTAAAGGGAGTGGCAGCGGAATGACAGCACGCCGCTCGACGACTGTCCAGACCCCGTGCAGCGCTCGGCCGATCAGCGGAGGACTGGAATCCGCCAACGGAGCAAGTGAGCGGTACTGCGCGGTTGTTGAGGGTTCCTGAGTGGTTCCGTTGGAACGTGTCCCGTGCTACGTTCCCCGCACTTCACTCCTGGGCCTTCGCGCCCGGCCTGGACCGCGAGGGCTCGCAGCCCGCACCCGATTCGCTCGCCCCACACCGCACGGACTCCCGCACGCTGCCTGGACCGGCGGCCGCGCGGCGCGCCGGACTCCGCGCCCTGTCCTGCTCGGAGGAGTTCGATGCGACGCGTCATCGCCTGCCTGGCGGTGCTGTGCGTGATGGCCGGGAGTTTCCTCCTCACCGGTCTCACCGGCACTGCGACCGCCGCCGTCACCCCCAAAACACCACCGCTGAGCACCCCGTGGACCAGTCAGGTGTCCACCAGCAACCCCCTGCCGGACTATCCCCGGCCGCAGATGACCAGACCGGACTGGCAGTCCCTCAACGGGGAATGGCAGTTCCTCAACCCGCCGACCGACAGCTCGGGCAACGTCAACCGCAACGCGGCGCCCCCAGTGGGCCAGACCCTCCCCGAACGCATCCTGGTGCCCTATCCGGTGGAGTCGGCGTTGTCCGGCATCATGCGCAACGACAACCGGGACCTGATGTTCTACAAGCGCACCTTCACGGTCCCGCAGAGCTGGGCCGGCCAACGGGTGCAGCTGCACTTCGGCGCCGTCGACTACGAGGCCACGGTCTGGGTGAACGGCAACCAGGTCACCACCCACAAGGGCGGCTACGACCGCTTCGAGGTCGACATCACCCCCCAGCTCAACGGCGGCACCAACGAACTGATCGTCCGGGTCTACGACCCGACCGACGGCCGAGGCGAGAAGCAGCCGGTCGGCAAGCAGGTGAACAATCCCAGCGGCATCTTCTACACCCCCACGTCCGGCATCTGGCAGACGGTGTGGATGGAGCCCACCCCCGCGTCCTCGATCTTTTCCGTCGACATCCTGCCGAATCTTTCGGACAACACCGCGCGGGTCCGCGTCTTCACCCGCGGCAATGTCACCGGCCACACCGCCCTGGCCGAGGCGATGTCGGGCTCCCAGGTGGTGGGCAGCTCGACCGGCGGGTTCACAGAGTTCACCGTCCCCGTGCCCAATGCTCGCCGCTGGTCGCCCGACGATCCCTTCCTGTACGACCTGCGCGTCACCCTGCGCGATGCCGCAGGCAACCAGGTCGACCGTGTCACCAGCTACTTCGGCATGCGCGAAATCGGCAAGAAGATGCTCAACGGCGTCATGCGCCCCACTTTGAACGGCGAGTTCGTCTTCCAGATCGGCACTCTCGACCAGGGGTTCTGGCCAGACGGCCTCTACACCGCGCCCACCGACGCGGCCCTCGCCTCCGACCTGCAAAAGCACAAGGACCTGGGCTTCAACATGGTGCGCAAGCACATCAAGGTGGAGCCCGCCCGCTGGTACTACCACGCCGACCGGCTCGGACTGCTGGTGTGGCAGGACATCCCCTCCACGCCCGCCTTCGACGACACCCGCACGCCGGCGCAGACCGCACAACTGGAGACCGAGGCCCGCGAGATCATCGACGAGCACCGCTTCTCGTCGGCCGTGGTCACCTACGTCCCGTTCAACGAGGGCTGGGGGGAGTGGGACCTGGACGCCACCCGGCGCGTCACCACCGACCTGGAGAACTACGATCCGTCCCGTCTGATGAACGCCCACAGCGGCTACAACTGCTGTGCGTCCAAGGGCGACCCGGGCACCGGTGACGTCATCGACTGGCACGTCTACACCGGCCCTGACGCCCCACGCCCGTCGGTCACACGGATATCCGTCCTCGGCGAGTTCGGCGGTATCGGTCTGCGCACGCCAGGCCACGAGTACAGCCCGAACGGCCAGTTCTTCGCCTACGAGCAGGTCACCAGTCAGGCGCAGCTGAACGACCGCTACACCGGCATGGTCCGCGACGCACAGCAGCTCATGACCACCAAGGGCCTGTCCGCCTACGTCTACACCGAGACCACCGACGTCGAGGGCGAGTACAACGGCCTGTTCACCTACGACCGGCGCGTGCAGAAGGTCGACACCGGCCAACTGCGCTCGGCACACGGCGCACTCATCCGCGCCTCCCGCAACCTCAACGCGGCCGTCCCGCTCACCTTGGGGCACGTCCGGTCGTTCAAGGTGACCACCCCGGGTTACACCGACCGCTACCTCCGGCACGCCAACTATGCGGCCAGGACCGATGTCCTGAGCACCGCCTCCGGTGACGGCGCTCGCCAGGACGCCTCCTTCCGCACGGTCACCGGACTGGCCGATCCACGCTGCTACTCCTTCGAGTCGGTCAACCAGCCCGGCCGATATCTGCGGCACGCCGACAGCCGGGTACGCATCGACGCGGACACCGGCGGCCCGTTCGCCGCGGACGCCACCTGGTGCAGCCGGGCCGGTCTCGCCGCGGGCGGCACGTCCTTCGAGTCGCTCAATTACCCCGGCCACTACTTGAGGCACTACGCGGACACCGTGTACCTCGCCCGCAGCGGCGGCCCCAACGCCTGGGACACCGCCGCCTCCTTCGCCGCCGACGCCACCTGGAACACCGGCGAACCGGCCCTCTGGCGCAGCTCCGCACTGCTTCCCACCGACGTGCGGCGGTCGTTGCGGGTGACCACCTGGGGCCACACCAACCGCTATTTGCGGCACGCCGACAGCCTCGCTCGCACCGACATCGTCGACGCGGGCAGCAGCGCGCTGCTCAAGCAGGACGCGACGTACACCGTGCGGCGCGGGCTCGCCGACTCCTCCTGCTTCTCGTTCGAGTCGGTGAACTACCCCGGACAGTTCCTGCGGCACGCCGACAGCAGGGTGCGCAACTCTCCCGACGACGGCTCGGCACTGTTCCGGCAGGACGCCACGTTCTGCGCCCGCCCGGGAATCGGGGGTACAGGCGTCAGCTTCGAGTCGATCAACATCCCCGGCTCGTTCCTGCGGCACCACGCCTCGCAGGTGTACATCGCATCCGGCGCCGGCAGCGGCGACGCCTTCGACCGTCCGCAGACCCTCACCGCCGACAGCAGCTGGGACCTCGCGGCCCCGTGGGCGCCCTGACCGCCTGACCAACGGTTGGGCCGGCGCTGTGCCCTTCGTCGTTCACGACGCGGCGAAGGGCACAGCCGGCACCCCGCGGCGCCCGGCCCCACCTCATCACTTGGCCCGGCTCCTCCTGCGTCGTCGGAGACGAGATCTGCGTGAGCCGCGGCGACGCCTCGACGGTCACGCCCGACTTCGACGGAACCGTCCCCCTCTGCCGGAGGCACGGTCGGCGGTCAGAGCTACCGGACATACGACGGGGCCTGCGGGCTGACGGGCCAGGCCGCGGAGACGGCCTACTTGGACCGAACAGTCCACTGGGCGCATCGCTTCGAGGCAGCGGCCGCGCGCTGACGCGGCCCGGCGCCGTGTCCATGAGGACGTCCGGCCGACGCGAGCCGGCCGGACGCCCTTTCCGGAGCCCTTCCAGCCCCAGGCATGCGCACACCGCTCCTGGGCCGTCGTCCGGGCCGGTGGGGGCTCGGGCCCCAGCAGGCGTGGTGCGCGCAGGCGAGCGGCAGTCTTGACCCGAACCGCCCTCAAAGCCCACGGACGGCTGGGGGTGGGGTCGTGAGCGCCCATAGACCGCGTTCCTCGGCGCGGATCCGATGGGCGAGGCCGCGGCTCCCGCGACTGGCACCCTCGGTGCGGTAACAGCTGTTACCATGCTGGCATGGCGAAGACACAGCTGGGCGCGCGTGTGGATGAGGATGTGGCGGAACTCGCCAGGAAGCGCGCCGCCGACCTGGGACTGAGCATCGGCGACTACCTCGCCAGGCTGGTGCAGGACGACGCCAGCGGCCTTCGCGCCCGAGCGGTGGACGCGGCCGCCCGTTTCCTGGCCGAGCACCAGGCGGTCTTCGATGAGGCCGAGGACGCCCAGCAGGCGGGTCGGGGAGCACGCGCGGCCTGATGGACCTGAACATCGACGTTCCCTGGATCCTGCAGGTCGCCGAAGCAGCCGGAGCGAACGATCCGGCGCCCGACGACTACGGCGTTCCCATTTCGGCGGTCGCCCGTCACCGGGCCGAACTGTTCGAGCAGTCTGTCTATGACAGCCCCTACGCCAAGGCCGCCGCCCTGGTGCACACGCTGGGCCGCTGCCGCTGGCTGGAGCGGTCCAACATGGCCGTGGCCGCCGCCTCCGGCGTCATGTACCTCGAAGCCGCCGGAATCCCCGTCAAGCCGGCCCGCGAGGATGCCGTCGCCCTGAAGGACCTGCTCCTCGACCCCGCCTGCACCGCCGGGAAGATCGCTGCTCTGCTGCGGACCTGGCCCACCGCGACCTGACTCCCGTACTGCCGGATTCACTTCCCGGCGCCGGGAGCAGTCCGGCCGCTCTCGTTGCGGGCGCCCGGAGTCTTGCCCCGGACAGGGGGGTCTGGTTCTGTACCGCGCTACGAGTGTGTGATCACGTGGATGCGGGGAGAGGCAGCGGCGTGGAGCGAGGAACGCAGGCGGGGGTCAGGGAGTGTCTGCCGGAAGGGCTCGGTCGGGTGATACGTGAGGTCGCCGGTGACATTGCCGGGCTCCTGAACGATGCGGCGGACTCGGACATGAGCGTTCGGGTGCCGGGGCTGGAGTGGACGGTGGGGGAGACGGCCGCGCACCTGGTCCTGGCGGGTGGTCTGATGGCTGATCTGGTGTCCGGTCGGGAGCGCCCGTACGGGGACGGCACGCCGCAGGGCCTCGCGGCGGCCAATGCGCACGCTCTCGCCGCGTTCGAGGAGCGTGCGGCGGAGCCGCTGGCGGCGATGCTGGTTCAGCAGACCGGAGCGTTCCTGGACGCGTTGGAGGACGCCGTGGCGCAGGGGCGTGCGGGACGGACGCTGCTGACCCCGCTCGGACCGATGGACCAGGAGGTTCTGGCCGCTTATCTGCTGACCCACCTGCTCGGGCATGGCTACGATCTCGCCCGGGGACTGCGTCGGCCGCACATGATCGATGCGGGGCGGGTGGGGTTGTGCCTGCCGTTCTTGAAGACGGCGATGCCACGAATCGCCGACGCCTCCACGGTGACGGCCCGTTACACCTTGCGCGTCCGGGGCGGCGCGGTCTTCGGTGTCACCTTCACCGACGGCGTTGTTGAGGTCCATCCCGGCCCGCCTGAGCGTTCGGACTGCACCATCCTGACCGAACCGGTCGCCTTCCTCCTCATCGCGCTGGGACGGCTGGGCCCCTGGCAGGCCATGGCACGCGGGGCTGTCCTCGCCTGGGGCCGCAAACCCTGGCTTGCCCCGCGTTTTCCCACCCTGTTCACTGCGCCCTGAGCTCGGGTTCTTTGACACGGAGGATCCGAGGGCGCCTGGAGGCTCCCCGCGCGGTGACGGGACGTCGGGGAATGGAGCCGCAAGGAACCGCACCGTCAGGGGCGGACACCGGGCCTGCGCAAGCGGAACAGTCGGTCCGGCCGGCCGGTTGCATCGACTGAGGGAACGGCGCCGCACCGGCGGGGAACATGAGACCAGATGGTCGTCGCCCCCACCTGGGGCCGGGCCTCAGTAGTGGTATGCCCGCCCCGCAGTGGGACCAGTAGATGTTCTTGCAGGAGGACTGTTTCATGACTGACCGGCCTTTGACGCTCATGGCAGTACACGCTCACCCGGACGACGAGGCCACCGGAACCGGAGGGGTGCTCGCGCGGTACGCGGCGGAAGGTGTCCGCACGGTTCTCGTGACATGTACCGACGGCGGTTGTGGTGACGGACCGGGGGGCGTCAAGCCGGGCGATCCCGGGCACGATCCGGCGGCGGTGGCTCTGATGCGCCGTGAAGAACTCGAGGCGAGCTGTGACGTCCTGAAGGTCAGTGATTTGGAGATGCTGGACTATGCCGACTCCGGGATGATGGGCTGGCCGAGCAACGACGCCCCTGGATCTTTCTGGCAGACCCCCGTGGTGGAAGGCGCTGCCCGACTCGCGGAACTCATGCGGCACTACCGACCTGATGTGGTCGTCACCTACGACGAGAACGGCTTCTACGGCCACCCCGATCACATCCAGGCCCACCGCATCACGATGGCGGCGCTGGAGATGACCGAGCTGACGCCGAAGGTGTACTGGACCACGATGCCCCACTCGGCGATGCGGCGGTTCGGCGAGATCATGCGTGAGGTCGGCGAGGACGTGCCGGAGCCGGATCCTGCCGAGGCTGCCGCGCTGGCCGAGATCGGCCTCCCCGACGACGAGATCACCACGTGGGTGGACACCACCGCGTTCAGCGATCAGAAGTTCGACGCGCTGGCCGCGCACGCCAGCCAGGGCGAGAACATCTTCTTCCTCAAGATGGGCAAGGAGAGGTTCGGCGAGTTGATGGGCATGGAGACCTTCCTGCGTGTCCAGGACGCCACCGGCACGGCCGTACCCGAGAACGATCTGTTCGCCGGACTGCGCTGATCCAGCCAGCCAGCCAGCCAGCCAGCCGGCCGGGGTTCCGCTCCGGCCGGCCGCGGCCAGGCCGACAGGCCTGGCAGACGGCGTCGACATGTGCCCGCACCGCCGACAGGGAGGGCGCGACAGCTCAGGTCACGAGCCGGCAGTCCCCGTGGCGTCGGTAATTATGATGAGCGCGTTGTCGTCGGGTGTGGGTCGGTACGCAGGGGAGAGACCGTGAAGCTGTACCTGGCCGTGCCCCTAGTCTTGTTGGCGCTGCTCATCGCCGCCTCCGGCGTGGCGGCGGTGACGAGCGGCTGGGTGCTTCCCATGAACCGGCGCCATGTTCGCGCCCCTCGGACCTATGGCTGGGGTCAGCTGGTGGTGGCCTTTGCACTGTGCTGGCAGCTGGTTTTCGGGTTGATGATCAGCGATTTTGGTGTTCGGCCGTTTGGAACGTTGATGGGCGCCGCGATGCTCTTTGCGGGCGTCGTCGTCATGATGGTGGGCCAGCTCGCCGGCGGTAACCGGAAGGGCGGCGGCACACCGTAAACCCTGTCCGAGCCGCACCTGTCAATGATCCCGCCTTCGGCGCCGCGCCTGCGGGCAGGGGCATGCCTGCGTGAAGCGGCACCATGCCGGCCTCGCCCGCGGTCGTAGTGCCGAACCCCGCTGGCGCGGTTGGTCAGCCAGACAGCTCGTTGCGCCGGATTCCCGGGTTCGCCTGGCGGTGGTGCACATTGGCGCGCCGAGTGTCGCCGTCGTAGTGCGCTAGCACCTTGGGGTCCATCACCCGGCGCCACAACGGGGTCGCCCAGGCCAGGACGATCATGGAGGCGTAGCCGGAGGGGAGTTGGGGTGCTTCGTCGAAGTGGCGCAGTGTCTGGTAGCGGCGCAGTGGGTTGGCGTGGTGGTCGGAGTGGCGCTGGAGCTGGTACAGGAAGATGTTGCTGGTGGTGTTGTTGCTGTTCCAGCTGTGGCGGGGTGCGACCCGCTCGTAGCGGCCGTCCGGTCGCCGCTCGCGCAGCAGGCCGTAGTGCTCGAGGTAGTTGACCGTCTCCAGCAGCAGGACGCCGGCTGCCGCCTGGACGAGCAGGTAGGGCAGGACGTCGGGACCGAACGCGGCGGCGAGGGTCGCGAACAGCAGCACGGTCAGTCCCCACGCGGTCAGTACGTCGTTGCGGTGTGACCAGGTGCGGTACCGGCGGCGGCTCAGGCGGCGGGCTTCCAGGTGCCAGGCCGACCGCACGCTGCCCGCGACGGTGCGGGGCAGGAACGCCCACAGGCTCTCACCGAGTCGCGAGCTTGCCGGGTCCTCGGGTGTCGCGACACGGATGTGGTGGCCGTGGTTGTGCTCGACGTAGAAGTGGCCGTAGCCGGACTGGGCGAGCGCGAGGCGGGCGAGTCGGCGTTCCACCGTCTCCCGTTTGTGCCCGAGTTCGTGGGCCGTGTTGATGGCGACGCCGGCGACGACGCCCACCGTGGCGGCCAGGCCCAGTGCGTTGGGCACGCGCATGCCATCCGACCACAGCAGGCATGCGTAGAGCAGGCCGGCGTACTGCAGGGGCAGGTAGAGGTAGGTGCACCAGCGGTAGTACCGGTCCTGCTCCAGCAGCGCGATCGCCTCGTCCGGTGGGTTCTCCTGGTCCGGGCCGATCAGCAGGTCGAGCAGGGGGATGATCATGAAGGCGAAGATCGGTCCCCACCACCACAGCACCTGCCAGCCGCTCACCGCGACCAGCACCGCTGCCTGGAACGGCAGGGTGGGGACCGCCAGGCCGAGCAGCCACGCGTAGCGCTTGCGATCACGCCAGGGTGTGCCGGCGGGGGAGGCGGGGGGCGTCGTCGAGGGTGCTGTCATCGGGCGGTGCTCCTTGCGGGCGGTCGGCTGTGACCCGGCTGAGCGTGACAGCGGCCCGGAGCGCTGACAATCGGGGACGCACTGTCAATGTTTTGACGGTTCGTCAGGTCGGATCGGCCGGGTCAGTACGGCCGTGGCCGCCGCGGTGATGACCTCGGCCGACTCGCGCAAGGAGTGGTCGGGCGGTGGCAGCACGATGTGCGACAGGGTGAGGCGGACGATGAGGTCGGCGGCCTGGTCCGTCCGTACGGCGTCGAACTGCCGGTACTGCGTGTGGCACCACTGGCGCACCAGATGGCGCGCTCCGGTGACCACCGGCTCCGAGCGTGCGGTCAGGTAGGGCAGCAGGGAGTCCGTGCCGGTGCGGGCCGCCTTGATCACCGAGGTGACCAGCACGTTCTCCCGAGCCTCCCGCAGGGCGTACAGGATGGCGGCGGCGAGTGCGTCCGCGGCGGTGGGTGCGGGCTGCCGCAGCGCGTGCTCCACGCCGCTGAGGAAGCGCTCCGCCTCTCGGTGCACCAGAGCCTGGCTCAGACCGCCGCGGCTGCCGAACTCCTTGTAGACGGTCGGCCGTGACACCTCGGCGCGGGCGGCCACCTGCGACAGGCTGACGGAGTCCCAGCCCTTCTCCGCCGCCATCGCGCGGGCCGCGTCCAGCACGTCGTCCCGCATCTGCCGTCGCCACGCCTCACGGGGCGGCAGCGCGGAGCCGCGGTCCGCGTCCGTGGCGAAGGGTCTGTCTTCCACGATGTGTCTCCTCGCATCGGTTGGGCGGCCAGGATGCCGATGATGCGGCGCCGCGAGCTCTCTGACGAAACGTCAGAACATTGACATCGGGTCGCCCTGGGCGCCGCCCGGACGGCGTGGCACGCTGGCCGCCGGCGGGCCTCCCCCCGTGTCCCGCCGTGCTGGTGACGCGACCCGTACCGCCGTTCGCCGCCCCGTCGGCGGCGGTACGGGTCGCCCACGGTCAGGAGCCGCCGGTGGTGCAGCTTTCCGGCGTGCCGTTGTACAGGTTGGCGTCGGCGACGCCGTCGATGACGCTGCGGCGGTAGTAACCGCACACGGGACGGTCGGCGAAGTCGAAGGTCGTGCCGGGCGTCAGTCGCCAGATCTTGTAGTCGGTGTAGGTCAGCGGCCGTCCGGCCACGGCCAGCTCGGGCTGGTGGTCGCCGAGGACGACGTAGGTGTTCGCCCCGTACTGGGTGGCCAGGCCGTCGCCGTCGATGAACAGCGAGCCTCCTTCGTCGATGCCGACTCCCCAGGCCCGGCCGCCCGGGGTGAGGCCGTCCTTGATGGACCGGGCCACGAAGGCCATGGTGCGGCCCATCCGGTCGCGTTCGCGGAAGTGGGAGTCGTTGACGACACCGGCGTAGTGAGGCCACTCGAACATGCCCGTGGTGAAGGTGAGCGCGCGGTCGTACGGATCCGCCAGGGCGTCGGCGCTGGTGGCGCTGCCGCCGCAGGCGTCGTACACGACGGGGCTGCTGACGTGGTGGCCCGCGCTGCCCCCGCCCGCCCCGCCGCCCTTGGCCACCACGGATTCCACCGAGGCCTCCAGTGCCGTGCCCTTCCAGCGCACGTACCGGCACTGGTCGCCGCCCGCGAAGTACACGAACTCGGCGTTGCGGATGTCGGTGTTGGCCCGGGTGTTGTTGCCGTCGGCGGCGCGGGTGAGTGTCCAGGTGGTGCAGGAGTTGACCCCGGCGAGCTTCATGACGTCATCGCACTCCGGGGTCCTGCTGCCCGAGGACGGCGCGGAGCCGGCGAGGACGACGACGTCGAGGGAGCCGGTACCGCCGCGGATCGTGTCGATGGCGCGGGCCATGGAAGCGGCGACCACCGAGCCGCTGCCGTTCATGGTGAACGCCGGGCCGTTCCAGGTGGAGCGTTGGACGTCGGAGGCGCTGCCGAGGCGGATCCGGTCGGCTGCCGCCTCGGCGGGGGCGGCGGAGGCGAGCATGCCGGCGAGGGAGAGGAGCGCGAGGGCGGCTGCCGTGGCCGAACGGCGTGGCGGGCGGGGGGACATGGGGCCTCCAGGTGAGGAGCGTTGATGTGTTAGCGGAAGGTACAACTCGGCGATGATGGCGGGAAGGTGTACCGCGATATTTGCTGAGCGCTAGGGGATAGGTGCCCGAAATGCACCTTTTTAAGGGGTATTGGGACGGGCGGCGGGCGCTTCCGCGGCACGTTACGTGAACGTAATGTGCGATACATCTAGCCAAGGATTGAGGCGTTCTGTAATTTCCGCAGTGCAGTCGGCGGCACCTCCGCCGACGAAGGATTGACGAGAGGCCCGATCCGCCATGAACGCTCGCACGGTCCGCCGCCTGGCGGCCGCCATCGCCGTGACCACCGCCCTGACCGCGCTCACCGCCTGCTCCGGCGACGACGACACCGCACCGGCCGCGAGCGGCAGCGTCACGGTCGCCGGCGTGAAGATCAAGAAGGACTCCGCGCTGCACGACGCGCTGCCCGCGGAGATCAAGGACGCGGGCACGGTGAAGGTCGCCACGGACGTGCCGTACCCGCCCTTCGAGATGTACGTCAAGGAGGGCGAGAGCGAGCTGACGGGCCTCGACTACGACCTCGGCCAGGCCCTCGGCGCCAAGCTCGGCGTGCGGTTCGCCTTCACCCCGCAGAAGTTCGACGGGATCGTCCCGGCCATCCAGGCCGGCAAGTTCCACGCGGCGATGTCGGCCATCACCGACAACAAGGAGCGGCAGCAGGTCGTCGACTTCGTCGACTACTCGCAGTCCGGCTCGGGCATCCTCGTCGTCGAGGGCAACCCCGAGAAGATCGCCACCCTCGACGACCTGTGCGGCGAGAAGGTCGCCGTGCAGGCCGCCACGAACCAGCTCGACCTGCTCAAGGAGCACCAGGCGCAGTGCGAGAAGGCCGGCGGCGGTCAGATCGACATCCAGACGTTCCCCAAGGACTCCGACGCCCAGCTCGCCCTGCGCTCCGGCAAGGTCGTCGCCCAGCTGCTGACCAAGCCGGCCGCCGGCTGGACCGCCAAGACGGCCGACGGCGGCAAGACGTTCGACCTCGTCGAGGACCCGGCCGCACCCGGCGGCTACAACGCCTCGCCCAACGGCATCGCCGTCACCAAGAAGCTGCCCGAGCTGACCGACGCGATCCAGAAGGCCCTGCAGGCCCTCATCGACGACGGCACCGTGACCAAGATCTTCGAGAAGTACGGCGTCGCATCCATCGCGGTGAAGGAAGCCACCAAGAACGCGGCGGTCGACTAGACATGGTCGAGCTGAAGACACCCCGGGACACCGCCGCGCCCGCCCCCGGGCGCGCGGCGGAGACACTCGTCGTCGTACCGGTACGCAACTACGGCCGCTGGGTGGCCGCGGTGGCCGCCCTGGCCGCACTCGTCGGCCTCGCCGGCTCCTTGGCCAAGAACGAGAACCTGCGCTGGGACATCGTCGGCGACTACCTCTTCGCCGACCTCATCTTCGACGGTCTGTTCACCACCCTGTGGCTGACCGCCGCGGCCATGGTCCTGGGGCTCGCCCTGGGCACGCTGATCGCGGTGATGCGGCTGTCCCCGAGCCCCGTCCTGTACGGCCTCGCCACCTTCTTCGTATGGATCTTCCGTGGCACCCCGCTGCTCGTGCAGATCATCTTCTGGGGCTACGCGGCCGCGCTGTACAAGTACGTCAAGATCGGCGTCCCGTTCACCGACATCACCTTCTTCCAGGCCGAGACCAACTCGCTGCTCACCCCGGCCGTCGCGGCCCTGCTCGCCCTCGGGCTCAACGAGGCCGCGTACGCCTCCGAGATCGTGCGCGCGGGCATCCAGTCCGTCGACCCCGGGCAGACCGAGGCCGCGCACTCGCTCGGCATGCGGCCGGCCCTGACGATGCGGCGCATCGTGCTGCCCCAGGCGATGCGCGTCATCATCCCCCCGATGGGCAACGAGACCATCAACATGCTGAAGATGACCGCCCTGGTCTCGGTCATCTCCGCGCACGACCTGATGTCCAACATCCAGGACGTGTACGCCCAGAACTACCAGGTCATCCCCATGCTGGTGGTGGCGAGCCTGTGGTATCTCGCCCTGGTCACCCTGCTCGGCATCCCGCAGTCCTGGCTGGAGCGGCGCTACGGCCGCGGCACCGCCCGCGCCCAGCACGTGTCGCCCCTGCGGCGCCTGCTCGGCACCGCCGCCCGGCCCAACCGTGTGAAGAACAAGGAGGCGGGCCGGTGAGCGCCCCGACCCTGAACGACGAGAGCGCCCCGACCGTGGACGACGAGAGCGTGCCGATGGTGCACGCGCAAGGCGTGCGCAAGCACTACGGCAAGCTGGAGGTCCTCAAGGGGATCGACCTCACCGTCCGGCGCGGCAGCGTGTCCTGTCTCCTGGGGCCGTCCGGCTCCGGCAAGTCGACCTTCCTGCGCTGCATCAACCACCTCGAAAAGGTCGACGGTGGCAGGCTCACTGTGGACGGCGAGCTGGTCGGCTACCGCCAGCACGGCGGGAGGCTGCACGAGCTGAGGGAGCGCGAGGTCGCGGAGCGGCGCCGGGACATCGGCATGGTGTTCCAGCGCTTCAACCTCTTCCCGCACATGACCGCCCTGGAGAACGTCATCGAGGCACCCGTACGGGTCGGCGGGGTACCGAGGGCGCAGGCTCGCGAGGAGGCCGGGCACCTGCTGGAGCGCGTCGGTCTCGCGGACCGCGCCGGACACTACCCCGCGCAGTTGTCCGGCGGGCAGCAGCAGCGCGTGGCCATCGCCCGGGCCCTCGCCATGAAGCCCAAGCTGATGCTGTTCGACGAGCCGACCTCGGCCCTTGACCCGGAACTCGTCGGGGACGTCCTGGACGTGATGCGACAACTGGCCGACGACGGGATGACGATGGTCGTCGTCACCCACGAGATCGGCTTCGCCCGCGAGGTCGGTGACACGGCCGTCTTCATGGACGAAGGCGTGATCGTCGAGGCCGGCGACCCACGCCGGGTCCTGGTCGACCCGGAGCAGGACCGCACCCGCGCCTTCCTGTCGAAGGTGCTGTGAGCGCCCCCTCGCGGCAGCGGCCCCACCCCGTCGACCTGCTCGGTCCGGCCCACAGCCGTCTCCCGCGGTACCTGCACGACCTCGCCGAACTCGTGGCCATCGACTCCGGGTCCTACAGCGCCGACGGAGTCAACGCCGTCGCCGACTGGGTGCAGGCGCGGCTGATCTCGCTCGGGTTCACCGTCGAGCGGATCCGACCGCCCGCCGCCGACGGCCCCGGCCCCGATGCTCTCCGCACGGGCGACGTACTGGTCGCCCGCAAGGCGGGCCGGCTCACCGAGACGGACGGCGGGCGCAGGATCCTGCTGGCCGCCCACATGGACACCGTGTTCGAGGACGGCACCGCCGCCGAGCGGCCCTTCACCCACGACGGCACCCGCGCCCACGGACCCGGCGTCAGTGACGACAAGGGCGGCCTGCTCGCCGGTCTGACCGCGCTGGAGCTCCTCCAGGAGCAAGGCACGGCGGAGTACGCGGAGTTGGTGTTCCTCGCCACCCCCGACGAGGAGATCGGCGCCCCGGTCAGCCGGCGCATCACCGAGGACGTCGCCCGTGGCATGCACTACGCCCTCGGCCTGGAGTGCGCCCGGGAGAACGGAGACCTGGTGCTCGCCCGCAAGGGCGTCGCCGACTTCCGGCTCACCGTGACCGGCCGAGCCGCCCACGCCGGTATCGAACCCGAACGGGGCGCCAACGCCGCCCTCGCCGCAGCCCACCTCGTCGTCGCTCTGCAGGCCCTCAACGGCCGCTGGGACGACGTCACCGTCAATGTCGGAGTCGTCAGGGCGGGCCACCGCCCCAACATCGTCTGCCCCGAGGCGGAACTCCGCCTGGAGGTACGCGCGGTGACCGCGATGGGCCTCAGCAGAGTCAGGCAGGCCATCGAGGACGCTGCCGCCTGCCCGGCCGTCCCCGGCACCACCGTCACCGTCGAACAGCTCGACGACTGCCCTCCGATGGAGGCGACCTCGGCCTCGCACCGCATGCTCGCCGCGGCCGAGGAGGCGGCGGCCGCCCTCGGCTTCCCCCTCGGCGCCACGGCCACCGGAGGCGTCGGCGACGCCAACCTGATCGCCGGCGCGGGCGTCCCCGTCCTGGACGGCCTCGGCCCGGTCGGCGGCGCCGACCACAGCCCGCAGGAGTGGCTGGACACCGCCAGCGTGCCCGAGCGCATCGCTCTGCTGGCCGCACTGATCGTGTCGTTGGGCCACAGCAGCGACAGCGACAGCGGCGGCGGGGACGCCTGACCGCCGGGACCCCGGCCGTGCAGCGGTCCTGCCGGGGTCCCGGCTCTTCGTTCGATCTTCCGATCACCGCCCAAGGAGGCACTCATGCGCGACAGATCCCTGCCCAACCGGCGCCACATCCTGGCCGGGGCCACCGCCCTCGTGCTCACCCTCACCGCCGCGCCCGCGGCCCAGGCGAGCGTCCGCGCCGACAGGACAGCCGAGGCCGGCTCCCTGGTCCTGATCGGGGGCGCTCTCGCGGCCGACAACACGGAGGTCTACGGGGAGATCATCGAACGGGCCGGAGGATCCCGTGCCCGCATCGGCGTCCTCACCGCCGCGTCCGTTCCCGAGAGCCAGGACCCGGACGCCGGCGACCCCGAGCGGTGCAGCAACTCGGCCTGCAACGGCGCCTACTACGCCGGGCTGTTCGAGAAGCACGGCGCGGCCGACGCGCAGTGGATCCCCGTCGACCTGGATCACATCGACAACGCCGACTCCGACGCCGTCGTCGACCAGATCAACTCCATGACCGGGTTCTTCTTCGGCGGCGGCGACCAGTACCGCTACGTCACCACTCTCCTGCACGGCGACCGGCACACCGACTCCAAGGTGCTCGCCGCCATCCGCGCCAAGCTCGCCGACGGCGCGGTCGTCGCGGGTACCTCCGCGGGCGCGCAGATCGCCGCCGGCCCCGACATGGTCACCGGCGGCGAGTCCTACCAGGGCCTGCGGGACGGCAGCGCCCCCGGCTACTTCGACGACGCCACGCGTCTTGGCTACCTTCCCGCCGGCGGATTCGGCTTCCTGCGCTCCGGACTCGTCGACACCCACACCGGCGCCTACGGGCGGGAGGGCCGGGCCCTGCGCCTGGCCGCCGACACCGGACACGACCGCGTCTACGCCCTGCAGGAGAACAGCGCACTCGTCGTCGACAACGCCGGAACACACCACGAGACCATGACCGTCCTCGGCGACAACGGCGTGGGCATCCTCGACCTGCGCGACGCCCGCACCCACACCTCACCAACGGGCTGGACCCTCACCCGCGCCCGCTACTCCCACCTCACCGACGGCGACCGCTACGACACCCGCCGCTGGGCCGTACGCCCGGCCCCGGGCAAGCGTCCGCTGATCCCCCGTACGACGTCACCCGTGCCCGCCAACGACGACGTCTTCTACTCGATCGACAACCCCGCCGGTGTCCCGTACTCCTTCCTGAGCACGGCCCGGGCCCTCGCCGCGGCCAGGAACCAGCACACCGCCACAGCCACCACCTACGAGAAGGCGCCCCGCTTCACCGTCAACTTCACCAAGCGGCCCGGGTTCACGGCCTGGACCGACGACGGCACCACGGCGCGGACTCTCGTCGGTCTGCGTATCGACATCGCCCCGCGGTGACCGGTTCCGACCGCCCGCGCGGGCGTTAGGCTCGGCACCGGCGCACCGCAAGATCCGAAAGGACCCCTCATGGCCACCGGCACACTCGCCGACGACATCCGTCTCAAGCTGGGTACCCTCAGCCCCGCCGAGCGGAAGGTCGCGAGGGTGCTGCTGGCCGCCTACCCGGCCGCGGGCTTCGAGACCGTCGCCACCATCGCCGAACGAGCCGCTGTCAGCGCCCCGACGGTGCTGCGCTTCGTCGCCCGCCTCGGCTTCAACGGATTCCCCGAGTTCCAGGCCGCCTTGCGCGCCGAGCTCGACCAGCGCAACGCCTCGCCCCTGACCCTGTACGAGGGGACCGAGGACACCACCGGCGACGACTCCGCCGCGGGCCTCATGGCCCGCAGCGCCAAGCTGTTCAGCACCGCCGTCGCCCAGACCCTGGCCGAGACCCCGCCGCACGACCTGGAACGGGCCGTGGCCCTGCTGTCCGACCGAAAGCGCCGGATCACCCTGGTCGGAGGCCGGTTCACACACCTGCTCGCCCAGTATCTGGGCCTGCACCTGATGCAGTTGCGCGACGATGTCCACGTCCTGTCCGAACGCGACGTGGAACGCGCCGCGGCCCTCACCCGGTTCGGGCGCCGCGACGTGCTCGTCGTCTTCGACTACCGCCGCTACGAGAGCGACAAGATGGCCCTCGCCCAGCTCGTGCAGGAACGCGGCGGCAAGGTCGTCGTCTTCACCGACACCTGGTTGTCACCCACCAGTGGGCACGCCGAGGTCGTCCTGCCCAGCCAGGTCACCACCCCCTCCCCCTACGACAGCCTGGTGCCGACGGTCGCGGTCATCGAGACGGTCGTCGCCGGTCTCATCACCTCCCTCGGCGACGAGGCACACCAGCACATGCAGCACACCGAGGACGTGGCCCGCCGTATCGGCCTGGTGTGACCGGCTGCCGGCCGTCGGCTGCAGGCGGACGGTCGCAGCGGAAGGCACCCCGAGAAGCACGGTCTCGCGACGGTGTTCGTGGTGGCGCCGAGGAGCGGGCCGGGGGCTGGAAGTCCTTGTTCTGGTCTGCTCGGTTCACTCGCAGTGGATGCACCATGTCGGCAGGACCGGCCGAGACCGCGCACGGACGCCCTGGGCATCGGACGGCGTGAGCCTGGGACCGGGGTCCGGCTTGCCGCGGGCCTCCCGGACGCGGGCGAGCGGCACTACGGATCCGCGAAGTCGGCGCCTGCCCCGTATCCGGAGCCGGAGGCCGCCGGCGTCCTGGAACGGGTGCGCCGATGGCACGTCGGCGGCGGCTGGGACTGACCGCCGCCCCTCATGGAGCTGTGTGCCGGTCAGTCGGGGACCGTGTCGGTGTCCGTGGCGGAGCTCGTCAGTGCTTCGACCTGGGCGGCGAGGCCGGGGTGGGCGGCTGTCAGGTGGGGGTGGGTGGCGTGCAGGGGGTGGAGGAGCGCGGCCGGGTCGTCATGGGCGAGGGCTGCGTTGAGCTGGCTGAGGGGAGTGCGGGCCGCGGCGGGCAGGTCGGTGAGGGCGCTGATCTGGCCGGCGAGGCGGCGCAGGTCGGCGGCGTTGCGGCGGGCGAAGGCGGCGGCGTTGCGGTCGGCGGCGCGACGTTCGCGGACGGCCTGGACGCGTTGTTCGCCGGTGGTTCCGGCAGGGCCGGGGCGGCCGCGCAGATAGCGGCGTTCGGCGGCCTGCCGGCTGGCCACGCCGAGGGGGGCGGCGAGGTCGGCCCAGCTGGCTCCCGCGTCCCGGGCGGTTTCGATCAGACCGTTCTCCCAGCCGGCGAGCTGTTCGCGGACCTGCCGCAGCAGCAGGAGGGAGGCCAGGGCCTGCTCCGGGCCAGGCTCGGGCGGCTCGGGGACGGCGGGATCCTGGCGCTGGGCGGCGCGCAGGGCGTCGTCTATCGCTTGCAGGGCCGCCGCGGCGGCGAGGAACGAGGCCGGGCTGCGGGCGTCGGAGCCGGCGGAGACCGGTTGGTCGGCTGCGGTCACGGGCACCTCCCTCGGGTTGTCGTCCTGTCGACGACACCGTGCTTGTCATCCATTGGATGACATGTTACAACGGTTTCAGTGAAGCGCATTGGCAGCAACTGCCCAAAACTGCTGGAGGTGTTTTCACGATGTTGATGCGCACCGACCCCTTCCGTGAGCTCGACCGACTGGCGCAGCAGCTGGTGGGCCCGGGTACCTGGTCGCGGCCGTCCACGATGGCGATGGACGCCTACCGTGAAGGCGACGAGTACGTGGTGGCCTTCGACCTCCCCGGCGTGACCGCGGAGGCGATCGACATCGACGTCGAACGGAACATGCTCACCGTCAAGGCCGAGCGCCGCCCCGTCGCGAAGGCCGACGACGTGCAGATGGAACTGTCCGAGCGGCCACTGGGCGTCTTCTCCCGCCAGATCGTCCTCGCTGACACCCTGGACACCGAGCACATCAAGGCCGACTACGACGCAGGTGTGCTGACCCTGCGGATCCCGATCGCAGAGCGCGCCAAGCCCCGCAAGATCTCCATCGGCGTCGGATCCGGCGCCAAGCAGATCTCCGGCTGAACCCGGCCCGAACAGCGGCGGAGGACGGGTGACGGATCTCCCCTTCACCCCCGTCCTCCGCCTCCCCGGGGGACCGAGGAAAGGTGGCGGTGGACATGACGCTGAGACGGGAAGCGTTCCTCGATCAGGTGAAGGAACGCGGCCGGTACGACAGCCCGCACGAAGCCGAACGCGCAGCCCGCGTGGTGCTCGCCCTGCTGGGCGCGCACCTGGTCGGCGAAGTACGCGCCCAGCTGGCGGCACGCCTGCCGGAAGCCTTCGCCCTCATCCTCCTCAACCCGCTGCACAGCAGAGAGCCCCTTACTCCGGAGCGGTTCGTGCGAGCGACAGCGGCCTGGATCGAGGGAGCCACCGAGCAGACCGCGGCCTGGGACGTCAGCGCCGTCCTCAGCACCGTCGCCGACGCCGCCGGCGACGACCTGCTCGGCCAGATCCTGCTCCAGCTCCCCGCGGGCTACGACCTCCTCTTCGGCCGCCCCCAGCCCACCTGATCACCGGCACAACTCCCGCCCGCACACCGGCGGCGACGCACCACAGAAAGGCAAACACCGCAGTGATGTCCGACCGGCGTCCACCCCTGCAGCGCACGCCCGTCATGACCTACGAGCAGCTGCTGGAGAAGGTCCGATATGAAGGCGCCTATCCCACCCGGGAGAGAGCAGAGGAAGCTGTCCGCCTCGTCCTCGCAGGACTCGGACGCCAGCTGACCGGCGAGGAACGCGTCGAACTCGCCGCCCGCCTCCCCGTCGAAGCCGCGACGATCCTCACCGCACAGATCCCCGAGACCCAGCCACTCACCGGATGGGCCTTCGTCAAGGACCTCGCCACCCGCAGCGGCGCCACCGCGGCCACCACCCGCTGGGACACCGGATCCGTCCTCTCCACCGTCGCCGCCCTCGCCGGCACCGGTCTCCTCACCCGCATCCTGCACCAGCTCCCTCCCGGCCACGCCCTGCTCTTCGGCCGGGCCGAACTCATCCAAGCCGCATAGGCACCCGGGCTCTTCGACGCCGGAGCACGCCGGGGACCGTGACGCGTCCACGGGCAGCAACGACCTCCACACCGCAACTCAGCCGGGGCCCGGGGCCGGCGAAGGCTGATGCGGCTTCTTTTGAGCTGCGGAGGTCGTTGCTCCGCCGTCGGTTATCCCTGAGACCAGGAAGCGCCCATCTCATATCCTCGGGCCGTGCACGAGTATCAGGGCCTCACGTCATTGATCGAGTCGGCATGGGAGGAGCTGCACGGCTCCCGTCCCGGCCGCCGGGACCTCTGCCTCGATGTTGTCAGCGACGTTCTGGAGACCGGCCGACTGACACCCGAGGACGCGGAGCGGGCCGTCGAACGCCTCGTCACGGTCGCCCTCTCCGATGAGAGCCACCCGGTGCGGGAGTCCGCGCTGCACGCAGCCTGCACCGCCTCCACGCACTACGAACTTCCCTACCGGGTGGTGGAGCCGCTCGCGGTCGGCGCGGATGTCTTCGAACCTCCGCTCCTGGCCTACGTCATGGCCATCCTCGGCTCGACTCACGACCAGGCGGCGCTGCCGGTCGTCGAGCGGTTCCTGCACCACCCCGACCCCGAGGTGCGCAGGGAGGCGGCGGAGGCAGTGAACGAACTGCACTGGAGCCGGGAGTCCGCCCAGGGAGGAACAGCCCCGTAATTCCGGCGCTCAGGTCGCCCGCCACGTATGGTCCGGTGGCTGGGTGGGCACGTCCTGGAATCCTCAGACGGTGTAGGTGAATTGCCACCAACTGCTGCTGGGGCCTGCGCTTCCGTCCTCGGCGATGCCGGTAACCCGCCAGCGGCCCGCCTGGGCGCCCACGAAGTCGAACTGATAGGTGGTACTCGCCGTCTCGTCCCGGATCCAGGGGCGCCAGTCGGTGTCGTAGAACTCGACCTCGACGGTGTACCGGCTTGCCCCGCTGACGGGCTCCCAAGTCAGCGTGGTGGTCCGGGGGGAGGTGTCGAACACCGTGCCGTCGGCGGGGCTGACCTGCACGGGTGCCTGCATGCTCGTGTCGTAGCGGAAGTGTCGCCAGGGGCTGGTGCTTCCGCTGGTGCCGTCCGCCGTGAGGGCGGTGACCCGCCACCGGCCCTCGTTGTCGCCGGGCCAGGTGAAGTTGTGACTGGTCTCGGGCGTTGTGGTGTTGGCTTGGGGGGACCAGGCCCCAATGGTCACGCAATGGTGGCACTCGACCTCGACACGGTAGTCGGATGCGCCTTTCACACCAGCCCATTCGACGGTCGTGGTCCGCGGAGACTGGGTGAGCACCGCCCCGTCCGCCGGCTGCAGGAGCGTGGGGGCGGGCAGGGTGGACGACGCGCTGCTCTCACCCCCGCCGCGGGTCGTGGACTCGCTCTCGCCCGTACCGCCCTTGGTGGCATCGCTGTCGGTGGCACCGGTGCCTCCCGCGCCGCCGGGGATGCGGGACGAGCCACCGTCGGGGTCGCCGCTGGTACCGCCGTTCTGGTTGGTGCCTTGGGAGGGTGCGGCCGAGTTGTCGTCGGCGGGCAAGTGGTCACGAACGAATCCGGCCACCAGGACGGTGCACACGACCAGGACCGCGATCGACAGGAGGTAGGCGGCTGCATGGCCGACGCGCCTGACGGCCTCCCCTGACGGTAACGCGGTGGTGGGCCAAGCCTCAGCGGGCCGAGGCGCGGGTGGAGAAGGTGCGGGCCGGGAGGGGGCGGCGAAGGTTGTTTCCTCGTCAGGAGCGTCCTCGACGGGCTCGGCGCTCTCCATTTGACGGATCAGCGCCTGATCGACCTGGTCCAGCAGCCAAGCGGTGTTGTCCAGCATGGCGTCGACAGCGGGCGGGCGCTGAGCACCGGGGGGCGGCGTGACGATGGGCTGCGGAGGCAACGGGATTCCAGAGCTCGCGACCCGCCGGTGCAGTCGGGCGGCTTCGTCGCGGAGCTGGACAGCGGGATGCTCCCGGCCCAGGTCGTCATCGGCCGCGGACTCCGGTGGCCGGGATGCCTGCTCGGCCGCCATGGACCGCTGGCGGCGCCGGATGTCCTCCGCCTTCTTCTTCAACCGGTAGTAGGCGGCGAGTTCAGGCCGGGTGACCTCAACGGCCCGCAAATAGCGCTCCCACAGGTGTTCGCGGACGGTGTCGGTCAGCGGCTGCCCGAGGGTCACCTCGACCAGGTCCAGCAGCGCGAACAGCTCCGCGTAATCGGGGAGTCTCTGGCCGTTGGCAATCGTGCCGAGTTGCGTCTCGCTGTATCCCAGCTCCCGGCCCATCTGGACATCGGTGAAGCCCAGGTGACTCATCCGATCGAAGAAGACCGCCTGTAGCAGGTTGACGAAGTCCCCTCGCTCCGGCGGTTTCGCCCCCTCCGGCAGCCCTTTGCGCGGGTGCCCTCGAGGCCGCCCTCGCTCTGGCCGGCCGCTGGTGTTCTGCCTCGCCAAGTTCTTTCCCCCCGACCCCCGCCCAGGGCTCTGCTCCACCCCTGAACTGCGCGTTCAATCCTCAGCAGCAGGTTTCTTCTGGCCACGGGCGGGGGTGCACCCTCCCGTCGTCTGCTTCGGAAACAGCGCCCACCCGCTGCGGCAGGAGACCAGCATGGCCAACAGGAGTCACCCACCGCATTCGTTCGGACACATTCGGCACGAGCGTCACCCCCAGGGCTGGTGGCACAGGTCCCCGCTCGGCCGCCCAGCCGCACAGGCGGCGCATCTCCGGCCGGTCTGGGAGTTGAGGGCTCTGGCAGGACGCCTCGTGCAGCCGAGGCCGATCGGCGGCCTGGGTCCACTCGGCCGGATGACGCCGGGGGGTCAATCACTGCCCCCAGCTCGTCGTCGACTTCCCCGTGCTTCGGCCGAACTGCCCGCACCCGCACTTCGGGAGTGGTACCCGCGGCCTCGGTGGCCTTGTTATGTTCGGCAGGCTCGGTGGCCTTGCGCTGACGGTCTTGTGATGGTGGGCGGCGCGGGCGCGAGCCTCGCCTGCTGCCGGGGCATCCTCGTCCAGGACTGAGAAGGGGTTTGTGGGGTAGGCGCGCCCCGCGAGATCGACGCTTCGGACGTGAGGCGAACTGTATGGACATTCCTGGGCAGGATGAGAGCTCCCAGCCGTTCGTGGACCGCCCGATCTCGGTTTCCGCCGCGTACGAGGGCATCGAGGACATTGCTGAGGCTCGAGACCTGACCCGGTCGTTCCTGGCAGACCTTCAGGCCGTGCATGGGCTGGCAGTGTCCGCCCGCGCGCAGGGCATGGCTCAGTTAGTGGTGAGTGAGCTGGTGACCAACGCCCGGAAATACGCGCCGGGCCCGTGCCTGCTGACCCTGGAAGTCCGTGAGGGGGCGGTGGAGGTGACGGTGTGGGACAGCGAGCCCTGTCTTCCCGTTGCCCAGGCGGCTGACCCGGGCAGGGTGGGCCAGCACGGGCTGGAGATCGTCGTGGCGGTCTGCCGCAGCTTCGAGATGCACCGGGAGCCGGTGGGCAAGCGCATCACGGCGGCCGTGGTGCTGGCCGACGACGCGGTCGGGGACGAGGGTGGCGACGGCGTGTGCTGATCAGCCGCCAGGCACCGCAGGCGCTGGCACGCGCAGTAACTGCCGCCTCGGGCCGGCCACCGGGAGCGTGGCCAGGCCCTCAGGTGGGTGGCGGCAGACGTGGTGGCAGTCGCACGCGCTGTCGGGACGATGTGGAGGCGGATCGTGCGACCCGCGTCACGGAAGCGTGCTTCCCTGCAGGCGGTTGCCCGGGATGGCGAGGTGCGCGGTTCGAAGCTGGGTGAGCACACGGCCTGCCGGACGTAGCCGCGGCCATCGTCCGGGTCCAATTCCGCGCCCAGCACCACTCGGCAGTCCTTGACGAGGCGGTCAATGTGGAAGCTGAGGCCGCGTACGCGTTGGTCCGTTCAGTGTCGCCAAGTTCCTCAGGATGGCAAGCCGGCTGGGCAGCACCCGAGCCGTACGCCCTGACGGACCCTGCATGAGTTCGCCGACGAGGACCAATCCGCGGCCGTTACAGGATCGGATTACGTCCGTAGACGTTCTGAGCCTGGAGGCCATTCTGTGAAAGAAGCCGTTCACATCGGCAGAAACCCCTCGTCAAAGCCGGATCTCCAGGAGCTGGTGGGTCGGGTGGCGCTGGGTGACGAGGATGCGTTCGCCGCCGTGTACGACGCTGTCGCGGGCCCTGTGCTGGGGGTCGTGCGGGCCGTCCTGCGGGACCAGGCGCAGTCGGAGGAGATCGCCCAGGAAGTCCTGGTGGAGGTGTGGCGCACCGCCCCGCGGTACCGGCCGGACCGGGGCACGGCCCTCAACTGGATCCTCACGTTGTCGCACCGGCGGGCCGTGGACCGGGTGCGGTCGGTGGAGGCCGCGGCGGCGCGGGACCACAAAGCCGCACTGTTGGAGCGGACGCCCGAGTTCGACGAGGTGACCGAGCAGGTCGAAGCCCGGCTGGAGCGCGAACAGGTACGACGCTGTCTGCGCACGTTGACCGAGATCCAGCGGCAGGCCGTCACCCTCGCCTACTACCGGGGACTCACCTACCGGCAGGTGGCGGAGTCGCTGTCGCTTCCGCTGGGCACCGTGAAGACCCGGCTGCGGGACGGCCTCATCAGGCTGCGCGACTGTCTGGGGGTGACCGCGTGACGACCACCGAACTGCACCAGCTGACCGGTGCGTACGCGCTGCAGGCGCTGTCCGACGAGGAGAGCGTGGCGTTCGAGCGGCATCTCGCGGGCTGTGCGGCCTGTGCGCAGGAGACTGCCGAACTGTCCGCCACCGCGGCCCGTCTGGGGCTGGCCGCCACGGTGTCGGCTCCGCCTGCCCTGCGCGAGCAGGTGCTGCGCCGGATCGGCACTGTACGGCAGCAGCAGCCGTACGGGGCGGCTTCGGTGGTGGACCCGGTCCGGGCGAGGCTGCGCGGCCGTCACCTTGCCCGGTGGGCGCTGGCCGCCTGCCTCGCGGCCGCCGCCGCGCTCGGCGGCACGGCCCTCTGGCAGCACGAGCGGGCCGAGGACGCGATCCGCGAGGCACGTCGGGCGGAGCAGGTGACGGACGAGATCGCCACCGTGCTGGCCGCGCCGGATGCCAGGACGAGGGCTGCGGCGCTCGGCGACGGCTCCACCGGCACGGTCGTCGTGTCCCGCAGCAGGAATCAGGCCGTGTTCGTCGTCGCGGGGATGCCGCATCCCGACCGCGGCAAGGTCTATCAACTGTGGTTCGACGACGGCGACAGCATGCGGTCGGCCGGTCTGATGGACCCCGGCCGGACCGACCAGGCTGTCTTGTTGCAGGGCGGAGTCGGCGGGGCCTCGGCCATGGGGGTCACGGTGGAACCGGCCGGCGGCAGCGAGCAGCCCACCTCCGCCCCGGTGGCCCTGTTGTCCTTCCCGACCTGACCGCAGGATGCGCACCGCAAAGACCGCCCGGAATCGGCTCCGGGCGGTTTTTGCGTGCCCTACTGAATATCCGCCAGCCCATTGATCCGTAGCCGTACGGGCCGCGGATTGGTCTGCGAAAAAATTCCATCCGATCGTGGGAGCGACCAATCCGCCGTCTTTGCGGAATCGGATTCCCCACGTGACGGACGACAAGAAGGAAGCACGCGCCTTGGGCGCCTGGACCCGCCCGACGGCCGGTGCGGTGAGCGGTGGCGTCGCGGGTTTCGCGGCACTCTCCGTGGCCGAGCTGGTCTCGGTGGCCGTGCGCCCGCAGGCCGGACCCGTCATCGCGGTGGGAGGCGCGGCGATCGACCGTACGCCTACCGCCGTGAAGGACTGGGCGATCCGCAATTTCGGGACGGACGACAAACTCTTCCTGCAACTCGGGATTTTCGCCGTGCTGGCGCTTTTCGCGCTGGTTCTGGGAATGGTCGCCCTGCGATTTCGGCGCACTGGCGCCGTCGGTGTTCTGCTGTTCGGCGTGGTCGGAGCGGCGGCGGCCTTGACCAGGCCCGACGCGCAGGGGCCGGTCGACGCCCTGCCGTCCCTGGTGGGCGCCTTCGTCGGTGCCGTGACGCTCTACCTCCTCGCAGCGCTGTCGGCGCCGCTAGGCGCAGGGTCTGATGGGCCGGCCGGTGCCCGAAGTGCTGGCGGGTTGGCCGGTGCGGCAGATGCCGGTGGGCCCTCCGGTGGGGGAGGAGGCGACACCGGTGGGCCGGGCTGGGACCGGCGCCGGTTCGTCATCGCGGCCTCCGCTGCCGCCGCCGTGTCCGCCGGAGTCGGTGCGCTGGGCCGGGGTCTGAACCGGGCGAGCGGGCGGGACGCGGTCGCCTCACGCGACCGGCTCGTCCTGCCCAAGCCCGCCTCGACCGCGCCCGGCGTGCCCAAGGGCGCCGAGCTGCGCCTTCCCGGGGTGAGCGCCTTTTTCACCCCGAACGACTCCTTCTACCGCGTCGACACCGCCCTGGTGGTGCCGAAGGTGGACGCAGGGAGCTGGAAGCTGCGCATCCACGGCAAAGGGGTGCGGCGCCCGCGCACGCTCTCCTTCGACGAGCTGCTGCGGCGAGAGCTGATCGAGCGGGACATCACGCTGACGTGTGTGTCGAACGAGGTCGGCGGGCCCTTCGCGGGCAACGCCCGCTGGCTCGGCGTACGGCTGGCCGACCTGCTGGCCGAGTGCGGGGTCATACCGCCGTCCAAGGGCGGACCGGCCGACCAGCTGGTGGCTCGTTCGGTCGACGGCATGACCCTCGGCACCCCCGTCGAGGACGTCATGGACGGCCGGGACGCCCTCCTCGCGGTCGGGATGAACGGCGAACCGCTGCCCTTCGCGCACGGCTTCCCGGTCCGCATGGTGGTGCCCGGCCTCTACGGGTTCGTGTCCGCCTGCAAGTGGATCGAGGACATCGAACTGACCACGTTCGACTCCTACGACCCCTACTGGGTCAAGCGGGGCTGGGCGCGGCGGGCGCCGGTGAAGACGCAGTCGCGCATCGACACACCCAAGCCGTTCGCCCGCCCCAGGTCCGGCACCGTCCAGGTCGCCGGGGTCGCCTGGGCCCAGCACCGCGGCCTCGACAAGGTCGAGGTCCGAGTCGATGACGGTCCCTGGCAGCCGGCCCGGCTGGCCGCCGAGGACAGCCGGGACACCTGGCGCCAGTGGTCCTTCCCCTGGGAGGCCACCAAGGGAGGTCACACCCTGACCGTGCGCGCCACGGACCGCACCGGCCGGGTGCAGACCGACAAACGCACCCGGACCGTCCCCGACGGCGCGAGCGGATGGCACTCCGTTGTCGTGACCGTCGACTGACCCCCCGTACCACCTGCCCCTTTTCCCAACACCGCAGCCTCCGCTGCATTCACCACAGGAGAATGTTCATGAGCACTCGTATCCGCCGTACCGCCGTCGCCCTGGCCGCCGCGGCCGTCCTGCCGCTCGCCCTGAGCGCCTGCTCCGACAGCGGCAGCGATGCCGCCGAGTCCGACAGCTCCTCCAAGGCGTCCGCGTCGACCCCGGCCTCCGACGAGAGCATGGCCGGCTCCGACAGCACCGCCGGCATGGACGAGCCCTTCGGGCCGGCCTGCTCGTCGGTGCCGACGTCGGGTGCCGGTTCCTTCGACGGCATGGCGCAGGACCCGGTGGCGACCGCCGCCTCCAACAATCCGGCGCTGTCCACCCTGGTGTCCGCGGTGAAGAAGGCCGGACTGGTCGACACCCTCAACAACGCGCAGAACATCACCGTCTTCGCGCCGACCAACGACGCCTTCGCCAAGATCCCCAAGGCCACCCTTGACAAGGTCCTCAACGACAAGGCCCAGCTGACGAAGATCCTCACCTACCACGTGGTGGGCCAGAAGCTGACGCCGGCGGACCTGGAGAACGGCTCCTTCGAGACGCTGGAGAAGTCGAAGCTGACTACCTCCGGTTCCGGTGAGTCCTACACCGTCAACGAGTCCGCCAAGGTGGTGTGCGGCAACGTGAAGACCGCCAACGCCAACGTGTACATCATCGACACGGTGCTGATGCCCAGCGCCTGACGCCGAACCGGGAATGAGGGGGCCGAGGCCGGATGGCCTCGGCCCCTACCCGCCCACCGGTTCAACGGACTCCGCGTTCAGAGCAGCGGTGCGTCCGCGCCTGCGGGAACGCAGGTGACGGCCGAACTCATCGGTCAACTGCCCTTTGGTGTCTTCCTCCGCATCGCGGATGTCCTGGACGCGCTCGGCCTGGCCGAGGTCTCGGCCAATGCCGAGGGTGAAGTCAAGTGGAGATCGCACGGTCACCTGAACGACGGAGGCTATGGCTCCCGCCACGGCTCCCGGCCTTGACTCGGCGTGTGCACCACGCTCAGAGGTTCGGTTTGCGCCGGGGCCGGTTCAGTGCGGTGGAGTGGGGAAGCGGCGTCGGCGGAACCGTCTGTCGTTCCTTAAGCGGATGGCGTCATAGGGTGTGGTCTCCACGAGGACCGCCAGGTGCTCGAAGGATCTCCACAGGCCGCCGGCTTCGCGCCTGCCGAGGAGTTGACGTTCTCCCTGAATGAACGGTTCCAGTGCCTGCCATACGGTTTTGATGCCGGTGTAGTGGATGGCGACGGCGATGTCTTCTTCCAGGGTTCTGGTGACGACGAGCATTCCCAGATCCTGGTAGAAGCCTCCGACGAGCAGCACTTTGTCGCGTTCGGACGGCGGAAGGCCTGAGATGCCCAGGGCGGGGTCGCGTCCGTCCAGGGATGTCGTGACGAAGTCGGTAGCTTCCTTGAACTCGGGTGCACGCGCGCGGGATCCCAGTTCCAGGATGTACAGCAGCAGGTTCGTGCGTCGCGTGTCGGATGCCTGCCGCAAAGCCGAGGCCGCAGCGATCACGACGGCCACCAGGGCGACGGTCAGGGTGAGAAGGTTGAACAGCAACATCGGCCCCCAAAGTGTGCTGCGCAACGTGAGGTCTGCCCGACGCCAGCTCCCGCCACACCCTGGAAGCAGGTCCTATGGCTGTCGTGGCTGGGCTTCGTCGGGGCGCGGGCGGGCTCGGTTCTCCCCGCGGCGCGGTCTGGGCCCTGGCGCCCGCCGCCTGACGGTTCCCGCATCCAGGCCCCGGGCCGGTGGCGGCTCGAGGGTGGCCCTGCCCATGGAGGCAGCGGGCACAAGGACTGCGAGTGCGGATTCTGCGGCAGTCCGAAGCCCGCTGCACTGCAACGGCAAAGGGTGCTCCGGAGGCCCGCTGAGGTCGGAGTGCAGGGCTGATCATGACGACTGTCTCTTCGCATGGTCCGTCGGCGAACACCTTCAACTCCTCAAACTCGGCTGCATCGCCGCCAGGTTGCAGCGGAGTGTTGGTGACCACTGACTCCGAAACCGAGCGGCACTGCTGCTCGGCGGGCGTCGGCAGCCACCGAGCGGGGTCCTGGCCGCCCGATTCAAGTCGTTGCTGCGTGCGGTGACCGCCACGAGAAAGACGGCAGCGGCCGCTCGTGGGCGTAGGGCCTCGCGACGGACGGCCGTGCCGCACAGTTCTCCCAGCCGGCAGTACGCGCCATTCGAGGTGAGCAGTCCCCGGCGTCGACGCCGACCGCTGGTGCTCCACGCCGGCCTGGGGACGGGCATCATGGTCGGTTCCGCCGGGGGTGTCAGTGGCGTCCGGCATAGTGCCGGGAATGATCAACAACTTGGAGAGCATCGACTGGGCGTCCATGGGGCACGCCTACGGACCCGCCGGTGATGTTCCGCAATGGCTGCGCGACATGGCCTCGCCCGACGCCGAGGTCCGGGAGCAGGCGTTCAGCAGCTTCTACAGCGCAGCCCACCACCAGGGGGACGTGTATCCCTGCACGGTTGCCAGTTTGCCGTTCCTGTTCGCCATGGCTGACACCCCCTCCACGCCGAATCGGGCATCGGTGGTCGCACTGATCGTGAACATCGGTCGTGAAGCCGTCAATCGTGACGAACCCGGCGCCGTCTGGATCGGTCCCGACGGTGAGGAGTCCACTGCCTATCAGGACGCCGCAGCGTTCATACGCCGGCGCGGCGAGGCCTTCATCGGCTATGCGCGCAATGCCGACTCGCAGGTGCGTCGGGCCGCCATCGCGGGCTTGGGACTGTTCCTGGATGACGCCGAGCGGGCGGCAGGGGCCCTGCGGGACCGGCTCACCGTCGAGGACGGCATCACGGAGCGGCTGCTGGTGGTCCGGACGATGGGCGACCTGGCGCTTCGGCTCCCGGCGGCGCGGGTACCGGCGCGGGAATGGTTCGACCTCCTCGCCGACGGGATGGCAGTGGATGCCGATGTCCGTCTTGCGGCGCTCGTCCAGCGGGCCCGCTGCGTTCCCGAGTCCATCGACGACACCACAGTGCCCACCGCGATCGGACTCCTCCGCCGGATCACGCCGATACCCCGGCCCGAGGAGAGCGAGGTACAGGACGAGAGCAAGGGACCGTCGGGACCGTGTACGTGTCCTGTCGAGGCCGACCGCGACCCTGGTGTGCCTGCGCACATCGCCGCGGCCTTCGCCGACCTCGAACGCCACGGACGCGTCCACGCACCGACGACCTCCCTGCTGGTGACCTTCCACGAGGTGCTCGACTCGCGTGTCGAGGACCGGACGGCGCTGCTCCGCGAGCAGCTGCGCAGCCCCGATGCGGCCACCCGGTACGACGCGATCAAAATGGCACGCGGCCTGATCGCTTCCTGGCGGGGAGAACACACTCACCTGGTGCGGCTCCTCGCCGAGTGTCTTCTGCCATGCGACTCCTATACGTCGGCGGCAGCGGCAGAGGCCCTCGGGTCCCTGGGCCGACTGGCCGAGCCGGCCCGGGAAGCCCTCGCCGCCTACGTCATCACCCACCGCACCACACACCGGCCCGATGTATGGGCGAGCCCGCACCCCGAGCTGCGCCGAGCCCATCAGCAGGCCGTTCTGGCGCTGGCCCAGCTGGGAGACGAGCGGGCCTTGCCGGGACTACTGACCGCGCTGGATACCGGTGTTGACGCCTGGCGAGCCGTGAACGCGGCAGGACATCTGCCCCAGGCCGCCGCCGAACTCACGTCCCGACTCGTTCGCCTCCTCGCCGCTGTCGATCACTCACGGGAGTGGCCCGATGTCAGCCCGGCGTCGCTCGCCTCCGCCCTCGCCGAACTGGGGGATCCGGCGGCCGTACCTGCCCTCGCCGACGCCCTCCAGGCCGCCGTCCGGCACAAGCAGTGGCGCACCGTCGAGCCCGTGCTCAGGGCACTTGCCGCGTTCGGTACCCGCGCCGCCTCCGTCCTGGACACCGTCCGGCCCCTCACCGAGGCGGACAACGCGGACGTCCGTACGGCCGCGGCAGCCGCTGTATGGGACATCGAGCACCGTCCCGAAGGTGTCGTGCCGCTGCTGGAACGCCTCCTTGACGACCGACGGAACTTCGCCGCCATCGGCCTCGCCGGCCGGATCGGACCTCCCGCCGCTCCTGTCCTGCCTCGCCTGCGACAGATACTGACCGAGCAGACGGAGATGAACGCACGGAACGTGCAAGACGATGCCGCGGTACTGAATGTGGGGAGCGCGTGGACTCTCGTCCGCACGGCATCAGCACTGTGGGACATAGGGGGAGTCAGCGAGGCCGACACCGTTGTGTCGGCGCTCCTGAACGCCTGGAAGGACAACGACGCCACCGCGCCCGATGTCCTCGCCTGCCTGAATCGCATGGGCCAGGCTGCACGCCCTGCCCTGCCCCGGATCCAGATGGCGCTCGCGCAACCCCACCGGACCAACGACCCGTGGAGTGCGGCAGTCGCTCCCGACCTTGAGATCGAGCGCATCTGCCGTGCCCTCGTGACGCGGCTGCGAGACCTCCCGCAACCTGCCCCCGCCGAGGAGGAATAGGCACCACCGTGTCGGTATGCAGAGCGCAGACCAAGGCCGGACATCGACGTATGGGTGCGAGGTTTTCACCGAGGTCGTTTGATCATGTCACTGTCGGTTGTGCTTCGTTGTGGACCCTGGCGGGCCAGCAGCCCGGGCAGGGTGGCCAGTTGGCCGCAGGCCTCGCTGACACAGGCGAGAGCCACGTGCCACGGCGCGTCGTTGGCGGACAGATTTGCGGCGGTTTGCTCGATTGAGGGATGAGCCACTGCCGGTGGCCGCGCAATATTCCGGTCAGGGTCTCCAGTGTGGCCCGACCGGTGGGGGGTGTCGGGCGGGAGTACCTGAGCGACGTTCGTGCTCGCGCGCATCGTGGCGATGCCCATCGGCGGCGCGCACGGGTCCTGGTGTGGCTTGATGCCATGAACTGGCTGCCTCGCCGTCTTCCGTCGGCGAGGACGCCACCCACGATGACCAGGGTCAGCACGTCCGGCACCTGGCAGGGTTTGCCCGGCCTTGTCCCCGGCACCGCCCAGCATGAGCTGAGCGTTGGGATTCACGGGCAGGATCAGGCTTGCTCGATTCGACGGAGCAAATTCGAGCCGAGTTCGAGAACCATGATGCCGCGCGGCCCTGCCACGACTGCGCGATTGCGGGCGAGGAACCTCGTGCACCACAGGGGCGAGCCGACTCGAAGATGGTGCTCCCGGAGGCTCGCCGGGGACCACAGGGCCGCAGAGCAAGTGTGTCCGCCAGTGAGGACGAGAGGCTGCGTGTCGACCTGGATGGAGTCAACAGTTGACAGTGCCATGTGATGAGCCTGCTCGAGTTGAGCGTTGGCGATGAGGGAGCCGTCTTCGGTGTTCCAGATGTGCAAATGTGAATAGACACCGGCTCCGATGGCGACCGGAGTGTCACCCATGCGGCCGAAGGTGACAGCGGAGATGGCCGACGGGTCACCATTGTCCAGGGTAAGGACGGGTAGGTCGAGATGACGCGTCTCGTTCCTGGTCACGGTCCACAGCCGGGGCACCGGGGCTTCCCGGGCCCAGGTAATGAACCGATGGGCTCCGGTCGGCTGTTCTGGAAGCGGAGCTACCAGGAAGTGGCCAGTGTGGCAGGTCACCGGTGGCCGCGCGGACTCACCGGAGGCCAACTCTGTGAAACTCATACGTCCGCTCGCCGCCGTGGCGAGCAGCAGCGGCCGCTCGCTGTTCATGACGGCGATGCGTCTCCACTCATCGTCCGCGGCAAGCCGGAAGTCGTACGACGGTTGCCCGTCCGGAAAGTTACGTAATGTAACAAGACCCTGCGCATCCAGCGTGACGAAGGATCGTGGGTTGCCCGGCACCGTTGCTGCGCAACGGAAGCTCTCCTCGTCGTCTTGCCTTAGCTCGGCAAGCACGGTGCCGCTGTCCGCATCGAAGATCACGATGGACCCGTCGGCCCTGATAGCCCCGACGCAGCCGCCCCCTGCGGAGTCGGCTCCACAGATGAGGTTGTGGTGTTCACCTGCGGAAGCCGTCGGGTCGGGTGCAGAGATTTGACTGGCGCGGACGGCGCCGTCACGTCCGCCGGTGACGAGGAGGCCGACACCGTTGATTTCACAGTGTGCGAGCGACTGCACTCCGCCGTCGTGAATGGCCAGTTGTCGAACTTCCCGCTGGCCGGAACCGCGTAAGTAGAGGTTGCCGTTCCAATCGCCCCAACACCACAGATCATTGTCGCGGCCCGCGATGAGAGTGGTGAACACTCCGGCGCGGCCGTGATGCGGGTCTCCGACAGGTTCTCCGCGTAGCGGGTCCCAGGCGATCACCTGGCCTGAGTCACTTCCCAGAAGCACCACGGCGCCGTCCTCGTGTTGAGCGAGTGACGCCGCCCAGAACTGCGTGTCACCACGGAGGTTCGGCGACTGCGCTTCGGGGCGGAGCGGTTCATTGAGCGGGCGCCCGACAGTGAGATCCCACGTCGTGACGGCGCCCTCGCTGTCACGTACCACCGCTAGGCAGCGCGCGCCGACGTTGTCCACGGCGAGAACCTGGTCGTCCTGGCCGATGGGAACGCGCGGCATAGCCAGCGCATGCCCGTTCCGGGCCAACAACACGTCGATCACGTGGTCTCGGCTGACCGTAGCCACTGCGGCTTGACCTGCGATCTGTAATGGCCAAACACCCATGGGCTCACGATTGCTTGCCAGAACCCGCTGGGGTACCGCCGCGGCCGTCGTCGTGCGCAGCAAGGTTCCATCCTCGTGCAGCGTCACGATGGAGAGGTTGTCATCCTCCGAGAAGGCCGCCATGTCGACGATGGGGGAATCCGGTTCTCGTGCGCCAGTAGCCACGGGGGCACCATCGATGAGGCGCCACGACCGGACGTTCCACGCGCTCGCCGAGACCACCACTACGCCCATTGCTGTCTCAACGGTGGCAATGGCGAGAACGTAGTCATCATGATGACCGAGCATGCGGCTCTCGATCAGGGCATCCCAGCGAGCCCAGAGCACCGACCAAGGGTGACTGTCGACTGCTGCGCCCAGTTCCGCAGCGAGGTGATCGTCGCCGGCCATACGGGCCGCCATCTCGAGGTAACAGATGCGTTCGTCTTCCGGCGCGACGAGGAGTTGCTGGCCAACTCGCTGAATGATGCGAGCTACTCGTCGGCCTGACTCGGTGACGGCACCAGGTAGCGCCGCCAGCAGGCGCGCCGGATCCACAGCACCAAGAAAGCCCGCGTCATCCAGGAGCCGGTCCAGCACCTGGCCCTCTCTCGCGTGAAACGGCAGATGACTACAGGTGTATGCGTCAGCGCGTGTCCAGTCTGGCCCGTCGGCGACGGACGCGGGCAGGTTCTCAACGAGGATGTCCGTGAGCCGACGGTGGATTGCGGATGCTGAACGCTGTCGAGTGCTCAGCTGACGCAGGTGTTCGCCGAGCGCTTCGTGAAAGAGCCGGAAGGCGACAAGGTCTCCCTGGGTGGTGCGCTGGAGCAGGTCCGCCGCACCGCTGTCCAGAAGTAGCCGAGTGACATCGCGTTCGGTGTATGCGCCTGTTCCCAGCATTCTGGCCGCGTCCGCCCAAGTCCGTGGATCGCAGAAGCCGTCCCCTTGAGACCAGGACAGAGCCATCAGAAGATCGCGCAGCCATGGGCCCCCTGGCCGAATATCGCGAAGGTATCGGTCCATGGCGGCACCGACTGTGGTGGGAAACGTCTCCGCCCACCCAGAGCTCGTCGTGTCTACGGGTGCTTCAGAAGCCATCAAGGACAGTGCCGTCAGCTGCGCCACCAGAAAACTGGAACCGGCGCGGGCTGCTACGGCGGCAGCGACCATGGTGGCCAATTCGGGACGGGCGCGATAGGGGCTGCGGATCTGCGGGTCCGGTTCGGCCAGCAGGGTGCGACGGACGTACTCGGTCACATCGCGTCGATCCAGATACCGCTCCTCGTCGAGGTCGAGTACGACTGCCGAGGCTCCGAACAGACGCAGCAAGTGACTCTGGCCTCCTCGCCGAGTACCAACGAGCAGGCGGATTCCCGTTCGCTCGGACGCTGCTGCGAGCGGCTCCAGCAGGTCGATGATGAGCTGGGAGGCATCAGCAGACTCATCAACCCCATCGACCACGATCACACCAGGCTGGGGCGACGAAGCCTCACGGAGATGTGCCAGGAGGCCGCTACACGTCACCTCGTCGATCGCTAAAGCGCGTGTGATTTCGGCGGCCACCTCGTCTGCCGTGCGACCGCGGACGTGCACGGCGGCACTGATGGAACCGACCGGCGGTCGTGTCTCCAACGGTGCGGTGGCAAGCACCGCGCTGCGCAGTTCGGCATGGGCGAGACTCACCAGCCGTCCGAGTATCGCCGACTTGCCAGATCCTGGGGCGCCGGTGACGACGCGAGACCGCGTGATGTCCGGACCGTTGCCGTTGATCCAGTCCACCAGTTCACGTAGCGCTTGAACACGTCCGATGAAGTAGGAGCCGTCGCGCACGATTGAAGGCAGGATCCCACGGCCTCGTGGGTGGAAGTGACTCCGCAATTGCTCCGCCCGCTCTGACGCTGCATGCTCAGCCTGACGAGTCATCAGCTGCTGATGCTGTGCCCGCTGTGAGACTCGATCCCGGAGCTCGTCCACGACCGGTGGCGCCACGAACCCCAAGACCACGATCAGGACTGTGAGGATGACTATGGCTGGGGTGACCGGGTCCGACGTGAGCAGTCCCAGCAAGGCCCCGAGTGCGATCGCCAGGCCAGGCAGGATGTAGATCAACAAGCGCTCGGTAAGCGACCGCCGGTTGCCGCGTTGGCGCAATGGGTGCACGGACTCATTCGTATAGGCAGCCTCCCCTCGTTGTCCATGGCACCCCTCGATTGACCACGTGCGCTGCTCCTGCTCGGCGTGACAGGAGTTGCCACGGCGAATGGGCATAACTGATGAGAGAAGGGCGTCGAGCGGGACGGCTCGACGTGAGTCATCAAGCCGTTTTCACAGAGAACGGGCGGGCTGAGCGCGGACCAAAGCCATAGGTAGTGGGCAGTGCACGCGCTGGAGATCGGCGCCTGGTGCGGCAAGACCGTCTCCACATGCTCTGGCGCTGACTGACGGCTCGTCTCCCGCAATTGCGCTGCCCGCTCCGAATCGGCAGGTCCGCCTCCGGGATCCGCTGCAGATGACACCCGACGGAACTTGTTCCTGTGTGCTGCACCGGCCGCAAGTGCGGGGTGAACTCGGTGACGGGGAAGATGCACTGCGGGAGGTCACAATGGCTTACACCCTCGATCCCGACTGCTACGTCTGGGCCCGCTACGAGTACGCCCCCGGGCTGCTTGCGCCGGCCGTCCGCAGGAGGTACGCCTGCAGGCGGACATGGCGACCCGTCACGAGTCCATCCCGTAGCGAGAGTTAGGACCCTGACGCTTGAACCCACGCGGATAACCCGGCCGCCGTCAACGACGCACTTGGCGCGGAGCGCCAGGCCCACCGCTGGTGGGTACCGCGCTCGCCTACAGCCACGCTTCCTGAGGTTGGCGGACTTACTCGACAACCTCGCCGGGTTGGTCGCGTCCTACCCGTATGTGCAGGCCTCCGCACGCAGTTGGGCCGAGCGGCCCGGCATCCCAACCCCTTCGCGCAGGCCTGACTACGCAACGGTGCCTTCTCGCCTGGCTTCGGCAGACGCTAGTGCTGTGACCGCAAACATTCACCGGCCTGACGAGTGCCCCTCCTTTGACTGAGCAGACGTTCAGGAACACTCAAGCAAGGGAGGTGTCGCAGGAAGGTGGCGCATCACAGATCGGCGGATGAGCCTTGTCGTCGGGAGAGGGCTAGCCTGCGTCGCTCTCGGTCGATCTCGGTGACGACCACCGTGACCTTGTCGCCGACCTGGACGACATCTGAGGGAGTCTCCACCGGTGTCCAGGCGAGCTCTCGCAGGTGAACCAGTCCCTCGATTCCGTCGGCGACCCGGACGAAAACGCCGAACGGGATCAGCTTGGTGACCTGGCCAGGCAGTTTCTGCCCCACCGCAATGGTGTCAGCGAATACCTGAAAGGGGTCCGGTTGTGTGGCTTTCAAGGACAGTCTGGCCTCCAGGTTCCACGTGTCGAACTGGAGGAACTCGCACGAGAGGCGCTGTCCAACCTGCACGACCTCGGTGGCCGCCTCGAAACGTCGCCAGGACAGTTCAGCGAAGGAGATGAACCCGACGCCGGGGAAGACCGGATGGTCGGGTCCGTCGTCCAGCGCAACGAACACACCGAACCGTTCGATCGCTGTGACGGTGCCGGAGAGCAACTCGCCGGGGTGCAGTGATTCCAGGAAGGCCCAGAGTTCCGGGTTCTCAGACGGTCCACCCAACATGCTCCCAGCCTTTCACGAGGACCCGGGCACTGGGTGGGAAGTGCGCTCACGCTGCGGTCCTTGAGGGGACGTCCGCCCCAGCGGATGCCTTTCTCGCTGCGGATGCGGGCGCGTTCACGTCGTTGGCCAGGCCGATCTCATTGAACCGGTGGATCACGTCCCGGACGGTGTCCTCGTCGGCCTGCACCAGCTGGGCGATCACGGGCACCCGGTTCCCGTTGGCCGAGGCCAGCAGCATCATCGCGCGCCGGGAGCGCACCGAGCTGGTGCTGCCCCGACGCACGATCTGCTGCAGCTTCTGCCCCTCGTGGTTGGTCAGTCTGCGCCCGCGGACAGGCTCAGCCACCGCACCTCAAGCGGTTGGATCGGACGTCACCACTGGCCGGGCCGTGGTGGTGCGTCACAAGCCCGTGTGGGCGCGGCCCTGTTGACGGTCAGCGGTGACACCCCCGTCACCCTGCCCGGTGAGCTGGGCCGTGGGGGAGCACCAGCGGTTGATGGTTGGCCGGGCCGTGTGTACCGGCGTTTGCGGGGCATTCGCACGGCACACGGGCGACGAGCCTCAACCCGAAGGGATGCACCCCATGTTGGCCATCATCTCAGCAGTACTGTTCTTCATCGCCTACCTGATCAACGCTGCAGACATCTCCACCAACGATGCCTTCAGCTCGACCAATGTGATGCTCCTCGGGCTGACCGTGCTCGCCCTGCACCTCGCTGGGATCGGCAGCGGTTGGTCGCGTGGCGGTCGCAGACGCTGACGCCGCGGGCGCGGCACACCGGTGCACGGGAGGCACGCGCGCGACCCGGGTGGTATGGGCTGCCCGGGCAGCGTGCGCCGCGAGGCTCGAGCGACCGCTGCCGACCCGGGCCGACGGCACTCCGCGCGGCGTATCCTGCGCTGGTGGATTTGCGTTTCGTGACACGTCGGTCGGACTCGTTGTGGGTTGACAGTGTGTGGACCTGCACCAGTGAGCAGGTCACGGCGATGACGTCGGTTGCGGGGGTGCGCTGGGGCTTGGTGTTCTGGGAGCAGGACGGCCAGTGCTACGCGGCTGTCACCGGCCCCGAGACGCGGACGAGCACGGCTCCGGTGCCGGAAGGGGCTGTGTTCACCGGTATCGACTTCGCGGTGGGCACCTCGCTGCGGGCCCTGCCCACGGCGCAGCTCGTCGACGGTGGTGTCGAGCTTCCGGACACCACACGCCGGACGTTCCGCCTGGATGGCGGACGCTGGGAGATACCGGTCGCCGATGACGCCGAGGCTCTGGTGGAGCGGCTGGTGAAGGCCCAGATCGTGGTGCGCGATCCGCTGGTCGCCGAGGTCCTGCAAGGCCGTGACCCGGCGGTGTCGGGGCGGACCGTGGAACGCCGTTTCCGGGCCGCGACCGGCCTGACGCGGGGCAGCATCCGGCAGATCGAGCGGGCCCGTACGGCGGCGGAGCTGCTGGCGGCCGGTAGCACGGCCGCCGACGTGGTCGTCAAGCTCGACTACTTCGACGAGCCGCACCTGGCCCGGGCGCTGCGCGCCTATGTGGGGCGCACTGTCGGGCAGCTGCGGGAGGGTGCGGGCGGCGCGATCGCGCTCGACCTGGGTCAGCGCCTCACGTCGTAGACCAGTTTCAGGATGCCGTTGGAGTAGCTCTCCGACTCCCGCAGCGACAGCATCTGCTTGTCCCGGTCGGACCGGTCGAACAGGCTCTTGCCGGCACCGAGCAGGACGGGGAAGACGAGCAGGTTGTACTGGTCGATCAGGCCGGCCTCGGACAGCCGCCGCGCCAGCTCGGCGCTGCCGTGGATGTAGACGGAGCCGCCCTCGCTCTCCTTGAGCTCGGCGACGTCTTGCGTGGTGCGCAGGATCGTCGTCGGCCCCCACCCCTCGACGAGAGCATTGTCGGGCAGCGTGCTGGAGACCACGTACTTGGGCAGCTCCTTGTAGGCGGCGTGGTCTTCGGAGGCGGGCCAGACCGAGGCGAAGGCCTCGTAACTGCGGCGGCCGAACATCAGCGCCGTCGTGTCGGACAGTTCCTCGCCCTTCAGCGACCAGGCCTCGGGGACGAACTCCAGGTCCTTGACGACCCAGCCGCCGCTCCGGTGCCCTTCCTCGGGGCCGCCGGGCGAGTCCAGAACGCCGTCGAGCGACATGAATCCGGTGTAGACCAACTTACGCATCTGCTGTCTCCTCATTACGGGCTGAGCTCCTGAGATCAGGCTAGATCGAGGCCGGGAGCGGCGTCTTGGACGGAAACGACACCGGCTGGGGGCGGCCGGGGAGGCCGTGCGGCCCTGGCCCGGCATGCCGGCGGGGGCCGGGGTCTGCCGGGAGCGTCTCCGGCTGGCCGGGCGTGTGTGCATCCGGCCGAGTGAACGGGCCGACTGGTCCCACCGCCGGTGTGAGGCTTCCGTCCGGGCGTTCTGCCGGTGGTATGCCGTCAGCTGCCCGCAGGGCCCCTCGGTTCGTGGCGCGTCCGGCGGGTGTCTGCTGGCCTTGTGATCGCGGCGGTGACCGGGGAGTACGAGTGTCACGGATCGCGGGTGCGCGTCGGGTGGGTGGTCGCTGGGTGAGGAAGGACGAGAGGCTTTCAGCATCGGTTGCGGCACGCCGGCACCAGACGTTCGACACCGGGGTCGTGGTCCTCACGTGCACGCGGGCAGACTCGTCTGCGTCCGTGGCGGCACAGCCACTGGAGCGTTGCCCGCCGGCCCGGCCACCGCCGGGGCGGCGACGGGCCGGCCGTCACGCAGCTCCAACCTCGTGCCGGCGAAACGGGCGCGCAGGCGTCGGTCGTGCGTGACGACCACCAGAGCGCCCGTGCAGGTCGCCAGCGCAGCCTCCAGTTCCTCGACCAGCGCGGGCGCGAGGTGGTTGGTGGGCTCATCGAGCAGGAGCAGGTCGACAGGTCCACTGACCAGCCGGGCCAGCTCGATGCGGCGCTGCTGTCCGTACGAGATCTCTCCCACGCGCAGGTCCAGATCCGCTCGCTGGAACATGCCCAGCGCGAGCAACGCTTCGCGGTGCTCGTCCGGGCTGCCTTCCCGGCCTTGCCCGAACGCCTGCACGACGGTCAGTTCCGGCGACCACCGTGCCCCTTCCTGGCGAAGGTGTCCGACCCGTCCGGCGATCCGCACCGAACCCCCGTCGGGCCGCAGCTCGCCCGCGAGGACGCGCATGAGCGTGGACTTGCCGGCGCCGTTGGGGCCGGTCACCAGCAGTCGTTCGCCGGGCCGGATCCGCAGTGCGTCGATGTGCAGCCGCCCGGCGACGTGGACGTCGGTCAGCTCGGCCGCCGCCGTGGTGCTTTTGCCTTCCGTGGTGGCGAAGTGGGCGGTGAGGACGAGGGGTTCGGCGGGTGCCACGACCGGGGCGCTGGTCAGCCGGGCCGCACGTTCCTTGGCATTGCGGATTCGCGACATCGCGCCGTGGCCGCCTCCCCGCGCGCGGAATCCGCCGTGGCCGAAAACGCTCAAAGCCATCTTGCGGGGGATGGCGTCCAGGCGCGCGACATTCGACTGCGCGATCTGCCGGTTGCGGGCCAGCTCGGTACGCCAGGACTCGTACGCCTGCAGGCGTCGGCGCCGCTCCGCCGCCTTGGCGCGGAGGTAGCCGTCGTATCCGTTGCCGTAGCGCGACACCTTGCCGGCGTCGACCTCGAGCACGGTCGTGCTGAGCCTCGCCAGGAACTCCCGGTCGTGGCTCACCGCGACCACCGTCCCGGGGTGCGTGCGTAGGAACTCCTCCAGCCAGCCGACGGCCTGGTCGTCCAGGTCGTTGGTGGGCTCGTCGAGCAGGAGCAGCTCCGGTTGCGCGGCGAGCGTGGCGGCCAGCGTCAGGCGGGACAGCTCGCCGCCGGAGAGCGTCGCCAGCTCCCTGTCGAAGTCCAGGTGCGGCAGGCCCAGTCCGTGCAGCGCGATACCGACGCGCGTGTCGGCCTCGTAGCCGCCGCGCGCTTCATACTGCGCGATCAAGTCGGCGTATGCCGCGTACGGGTCATCCGCACCGGCCCGGTCGGACCGCTCGGCATGCGCCAAGGCCGCTTCGGCCTCCCGCATGCGGGATTCCAGCTCGCGGAGGTCGGCCAGCGCCAGGTCGACGGCGTCCCGCACCGTGGCCCAGGCCGAGTGCGCAGGCTTTTGAGGCAGGTAGCCAGTGCCACCGGGCGCGGCGACGGTCAGTTCGCCGTTGTCGCTCGGTTCCTGCCCGGCGAGGAGCCGCAGCAGCGTCGACTTGCCCGAGCCGTTGGCGCCGACGACGCCGACCTTTTCGCCAGGGCTGACGGTGAAGGAGACCCGGTCGAGCACGACGCCGGTGCCGTACCGCTTGGTGACGTCGCGGAGGGTGAGTTGTGAGGTACGCATGGAGGTCTTCCCCATTCCCGGCCAGGCCGATCGAAGTGATGTGCAGACGTATCCGGTGCCCTCGCGGGAGACGGGGTCCGGCTGGGGTGGGGTGGTTGCGGTGCGTCCTACGGGATGCCTCTTCTCGTTGCCGTGATGACTCGGGTGCGCGTCGGCCGTGCGCCGGGCGGCGCTGGGTCCTTCGGTGGATCAACCCGAGTAGAGACGAGACGGTTCGTCTTGCCTTGGGGGATCACTATGCAGGCTGCCGTCGCGAGTGTCAAGACGGAACGTCACGTCTTCCGTGAAGGCCCGTTGGGCGGGTGGGGGAGTGTCGCCTGCCCGAACAGCAGCATGGATCCAGGGATGAGCGCGGTCAGCCGATCGTCAGCCGCCACCTCTTCCGGCGGCTGTAGGCCGGCGCCCCTTATGGTGTTGACCGCCGCCGGGAGGCGGTGTTGAAGTCGGGCGCGTGGACAGCATCTTCGCCAACCGGCGGCTCTGGAATGAGATCAGCGGCGATTACCAGCGCGAGCACGATCCGCAGATCGGTGCTGCACCCCGGTTGTGGGGGATGTATTCCATCCCCGACGCGCGCCTTGGCGCGCTGGGTGACGTCACCGGTAAGCGTGTCCTCGAATTGGGTTGCGGTGCCGGGCAGTGGTCCAGGGCGCTCGCTGCGGAGGGCGTCAACGTAGTCGGGCTGGACCTGTCCGATGCCCAACTCGCCGCAGCGGCCGACGCGATGGGAGCGGCCCGATACCCCCTGGTGCAGGGCGCCGCCGAACAGCTTCCCTTCGCCGCCGGCAGCTTCGATGTAGTGTTCTGCGACTTTGGCGGGCTCAGCTGGGCGCCCCCGCACCTGGCCGTACCCGAGGCCGCACGCGTCCTGGCCCGCGGCGGGCGCCTGGTGTTCAACGTCGCCAGCCCCTGGTTCGAGGCGTGCTACGACGAGGCCGGCAGCCGGGTGACCACGACGCTGCAACAGGACTACTTCGGGCTGGACACGATCGCCGAGGGCGACGGCGCGACCAGCTATCAGCTCACCTACGGCGACTGGGTCAGGGTCCTGCGCGGGGCGGGTCTGGTCATCGAAGACCTCATCGAGCCGCGGCCCGAACCCGGAACAGCCAACGGCTACAACGAAACCGACCCGCCCGACTGGGCACACCGCTGGCCTGCGGAACTGCTCTGGGTCACTCACAAACCGTAGAGTTTCCGCCGCGTGGGGAACAGGCGCCGCCGCATCTGCCGTAGGCCCATGGCCCCGAGGGCTGCGGCATCACAGTGAGCATTGGCGAAGGCCCCGTACACGTGCATGGCGCGACCACCATGGGCCTCGCGCTGTGGCACCGAACGACGCCGCTCGTGATCAGCGGGGGAGCTCGCTCGGGGCAGTACTCCTGGAGGCGCCCTTGTCCGGCATTCTTGCGATCCGACGAAGCGGCTCCCGGGCCCGACCCCCGTCCCGCCTCACTGGGCCGTCTCCCCTCTCGCGGGTGAAGTGTCCGCAGTACGGTCGCCCCATCACTTGGTGGGAACGTGCCCATAGAGTGCGGGGTGTACCGCGAGCACCGCCGAACAGGAGAAGCACGTGAGTGAACAGCCCGTCCGTTGGGGTGTCCTGGCGACCGGCGGTATGGCCGCCGCCTTCACCGAGGATCTGCTGCTGTTGCCGGACGCCCGGGTCACCGCGGTCGGGTCCCGGTCGGCGGAGTCCGCGCAGGCATTCGCGGACCGCTTCGGCATCCCCCGCGCCCACGGCAGCTGGCGGGAGCTGGCCGCGGACCCGGAGGTCGACGTCGTCTACGTCGCCACCCCGCACGCCCAGCATGTCGCCGCCGCGACGGCCTGCCTGGAGGCCGGCAAGCCGGTGCTGGTCGAGAAGCCCTTCGCGCTCAGCGGCAAGCAGGCCCGTCGGCTGACCGAACTGGCGGAGAAGCAGAACCTGTTCGTGATGGAGGCGATGTGGACCTGCCTCAACCCGGTCGTCCTGCGCATCGCGGAGCTGGTGGGCGAGGGTGCCATCGGTGCGGTCCGTGCCCTGCACGCCGACTTCGGCGCCCGCGTGGACGCGCCCCAGGACCACCGCTTGTGGGACCCCGCGGCAGGCGGCGGCGCCCTGTTGGATCTGGGCACCTATCCGGTCGCCTTCGCCCACCTGATCCTCGGCGCTCCCGAGACGGTCGCCGCCCACGCGCGGCTGTCGCCGCGCGGTGTCGACGAGCAGACGGGCATCCTGCTGGGCTACCAGGACGGCGCGATGGCCGTACTGACGTGCTCGCTGCTCGCGCAGGACGAGCACCGGGCGACGGTGTACGGCACCGCCGGCCGCATCGAGATACCGGCCGACTTCTACAATCCCCGCTCCTTCGTCCTGCATCGGGACGGCCATGAGCCCCGCACTGTGACCGCCGCGCCGCAGGAAGGAAACGGCTACGGGCACCAGGCCCGAGAGGTGATGCGCTGTCTGCGGGCGGGCCTGACGGCGTCACCGCTGCTGCCCGCGTCCCACACCCTCGCGGTGATGGACACCCTGGACCGGGTGCGCGAACGGACCGGGGTGCGCTACCCCGGGGAATGACGCACGCGAGCCCGCCGTGGGGGCCCGGGGTGCGGGGGCCCCCGCGGGCGGGGGGGGCCCGCCCC
>NZ_JBSFOK010000062.1:0-44052 GCF_053587635.1 Streptomyces sp. NPDC003635
GGCACACCGCCCCGGAGGTGGCCACTCCGGGCCTGCTCGCCGCACCCGTCCCCGACCCGACCGCGTCCCCGTCCGCCTGCGCGCCCAGCGCCGGGTCCACGGGCGCGGTGCCGAAGGGGCGGGTGAGCTGACCGAGGCCGTGGGTGATCAGCTCGTCCCAGTCGTACTCGGCGGTCATCTCACGTTGCAGCGGGGCGACTCCGTCCCCGTCGGTGCTGGCGCCCACCCACACGCCGTAGAGCTGGGCGGTCTTCTCCTGAAGGGTCATCCGGGAGAGCAGGTCGTCGACGCGGGCGGAGGCGGGCAGGGCGGGGTCGCGCCAGGGGGCGGTGGTCATGGAACTCCTGTCGGGCGGTGGCCTCTCGCGAAGGAACGTGACTTCTCGTGACCTCTCGCGAAGGAAACGTACGACCTCTCGCGAATGTTTCGTTGTTCACCTCGAATGTTCCGGGAACCTAGGGGCGGTGAGAAGGGTTCGTCAAGAGGGGGCGCAGGGATACGATCGCCGCCATGACACCCTCCGAGCCCGCTGAAACCCGGACGACAACCCGCGCGACAGGTCGGTCCGCGCAGACCGCGACGCTCGCCGAGATCGCCCGGGAGGCCGGCGTCTCGGCGCCGACTGTTTCGAAGGTCCTGAACGGCAGAGCCGACGTCGCCCCCGCCACCCGCAGTCGCGTCGAAGAACTGCTGCGCGCCCACGGCTACCGGCGCCGCCGCGCCGAGGCGAGCCGCTCGCCCCTGATCGACCTGGTCTTCCACGAGCTGGAGAGCGCGTGGGCGATGGAGGTCATCCGGGGCGTGGAGAACGTCGCCCGGGACGCGGGGCTCAGCGTGGTGCTCAGTGAGAGCGCGGGGCGGCTCACGCCCGGGCGCACCTGGGCCGACCAGGTCGCCGCCCGCCGTCCGTACGGGGTGATCCTGGTGCTCTCCGGCCTGGACGAGTCCCAGCGTGCGCTGCTCACCAGCCGCTCCATCCCGTTCGTGGTGATGGACCCGGCCGGCGATCCGGGCGCCGACGTGCCGTCCATCGGCGCCACCAACTGGCAGGGCGGACTGGCCGCCACCCGGCACCTGGTCGAGCTCGGGCACACCCGGATCGGCGCCGTCACCGGACCCTCGCGGATGATGTGCAGCCGCGCCCGGATCGACGGCTACCGGGCCGCCCTGGAGACGGCGGGCCTGCCGGTCGACCCCGCCCTGATCCGGCCCGGCGACTTCCACCACGAGACCGGCTACCGCGAGGGCCTGAAGCTGCTGCGCGGCCCGGACCGGCCCACCGCCGTCTTCGCGGGCAACGACCTGCAGGCGCTCGGCCTGTACGAGGCCGCGCGCGAGCTGGGACTGCGCATCCCGGAGGACCTGAGCGTCGTCGGCTTCGACGATCTGCCGGTCGCGCGCTGGGTGGGGCCGCCGCTGACGACCGTGCGGCAGCCGCTGACCGAGATGGCCGAGGCCGCCGCCAAGCTGGTGCTGGACCTCGCCAAGCAGGACGGGGACCCGGCCGCGACCAGGGTCGAGCTGGCCACGAGCCTGGTGGTGCGCAGCAGTACCGCGGTGCCGCCCGCTGTCTGACGGGACGTGTATTGACGGGTGTTCCGCGCGGCCTCCACACTGCCCGAAGCCAGTCGGTTGAACGACCGAAACTTTCGGAGGCACCCGCAATGAGATCTCTGGCTGGGCCAGACCACTTCATGGCGTCGCCGGGGGTGAGCGCGTTGAACTCGCGGGCGGCGATCTCGCCGTAGGCGCCGGTGGGTTCGGAACCGGTGACGGTGGTGCCGATCACCTCGCCCTCGGCGTCGGCGAGGTCGCACCCCGGCCAGCGGTCAACGGCACGGTGCCGAACGGCGGTTCGGGGACGTCCGGGTTCAACGGGTCGTGGAGCGGGAGCAATCCGGTGCCGGTGGTGACCCTGGGTCGAGAAGTCTGAGAATTTCCCGAGAAAACGGCCCCGGAAGCGCTCGCCGTAATAATTCGGACTTACGTTCCTGTCCGTGAGCGGAGACGAGGCGAGCGGGGACGAGGGCAGACGAGTGGGCCGGCGGTCGAGAGCGCTGAGGATCGCCGGCCTCACCCTGGCGGGCGTGCTGGTGCTGGCCGCCGGGGCGGCGGGCTGGATGTACTGGCAGCTCAACGACAACATCGACAGCGTCGACATCAACAGCGCGCTCGGCGACAACCGGCCCGCGAAGCCGACACCGTCGGCCACCTCGACGGCCGAGGAACTGCCCACCGAGGCGCTGAACATCCTGGTCCTCGGCTCCGACTCCCGCGACGGCGCTCAGAACCAGGCCCTCGGCGGCGGCGCCGGCGGCGGCGCCCGCTCCGACACGGCGATGGTGGTCCACCTGGACGCGGGCCGGTCCGGGGCGACGGTGGTGAGCATCCCGCGCGACACCCTGGTCACCCGGCCCTCCTGCCCGCTGGAGGACGGCGAGTCGACCGAGGTCGCGTACAACGCCATGTTCAACAGCGCCTACTCGGTGGGCGGACCGGTGTGCGCGGTCAAGACGGTCGAGTCGATGACGAACGTCCGCATGGACCACTACATCGAGATCGACTTCTCGGGCTTCGCCCGGTTGGTCGACGCGCTCGGCGGGGTCACCGTCACCACCGAGGAGGACATCGACGACGAGGACAGCCACCTCACCCTGGAGGCCGGCACCCACCACCTCGACGGCGAGCAGGCCCTCGCCCTCGCCCGCACCCGGCACGGCATAGGCGACGGCAGCGACCTGGGGCGGATAGGTCTGCAGCAGCAGCTGGTGAAGGCGCTGCTGACACGGATCTCCGCGACGGACCTGCTCACCGACCCCGCCAAGCTGTACCGGGTCGCCGACGCGGTCACCGGCACCCTCACCACGGACACCGGCCTGGACTCCCTGACCGAGCTGACCCGCCTCGGGCAGAGCCTGCGGAGCCTTACGGCGGACTCCGCGAGGACGGTGACCATGCCCGTCGTGCCGGCGCCCTCGGACGCCAACCGGGTGGTGGCGAAAGAGCCGGAGGCGGCGGAGTTGTGGGAGTCGCTGCGCTGAAAAGATCTTGGAATTATTTTTGCGGAGGTGTCGATCCGGATGTCCTCCGTTCGACGCATGGGTGAGAGGCCGGGAAGGACCCGGCCCGTGAGACTCGAGGAGTCACCATGCCCCGCTACCTGTCGCTGGTCCGGATCGAAGAGAACGCCGCCGCCGAGGGCCCCAGCCCCGAGCTGATGCAGCGCATGGGCGAGCTGATCGAGGAGATGACGAAGGCCGGGGTGCTGCTCGACACCGCCGGGCTGACCCCCACCGCCCACGGCACCCGCGTGCACTACAGCGGCGGTGAGATCTCCGTCACCGACGGCCCGTTCACCGAGTCCAAGGAGGTCATCGGCGGCTATGCGCTGATGCAGGCCAAGGACACGGCCGAGGCGATCGAGTGGACCAAGCGGTTCCTGAAGGTCCACGAGCCGCACTGGACGGTCACCTGCGAGGTGCGGGAGATCGCCGAGGGCTGACCTTGGCGGGACGGCCGGCGGGGTGTCTGATGGTGGGTTGTGACAGCACAGCCCACCGCCGACCCGCGCGGCGCCATCGAGACGGTCTTCCGCATCGAGTCCCCCCGCGTCATCGCCGCCGTCACCCGGATCGTCCGTGACGTCGGCATCGCCGAGGAACTGGCCCAGGACGCGCTGGTGGCGGCCCTGGAGCGGTGGCCCGAGGACGGGGTGCCCGACAACCCCGGCGCCTGGCTGACGGCGACCGCCAAGCACCGCGCGGTGGACCTGGTCCGGCGGCGCGAGAACTACGCCCGCAAGCTGGCCGAGATCGGCCGGGACCTGTCGGAGACGGTCGAGCCGGAGGAGGTCGCCGACCCCGACGACATCGACGACGACCTGCTGCGACTGGTCTTCACCGCCTGCCACCCGGCCCTGTCCACCGAGGCCCGCATCGCCCTTACCCTGCGCCTCCTCGGCGGCCTGACCACTGCCGAGATCGCCCGCGCCTTCCTGGTCGCCGAGTCCACGGTCGCCCAGCGCGTCGTCCGCGCCAAACGCACCCTCGCCACCAGGAACGTCCCCTTCGAGGTCCCCTACGGCCCCGACCGCGAGGCCCGCCTCGGCTCGGTCCTGGACGTCATCTACCTGATCTTCAACGAGGGTTACGCCGCCACCGCCGGCGACGACTATCTGCGCCCAGCCCTGTGCGAGGACGCCCTGCGCCTGGCCCGGGTGCTCTCCGCGCTGATGCCGAAGGAGCCCGAAGTCCACGGGCTCTGCGCCCTGCTGGAGTTCCAGGCCTCCCGCACCGCCGCCCGCACCGGCCCGGACGGCGCGCCGGTCCTGCTCAGGGACCAGAACCGCGGCCGCTGGAACCGCATGCTCATCGCCCGCGGCATCAAGGCCCTGGGCCAGGCGCACGCCACCGGCGCCCCCGGCCCGTACGCCCTCCAGGCGGCCATCGCCGCCTGTCACGCGCAGGCGTACACGTACGAGGAGACCGACTGGAAGTCCATCGCCACCCTCTACGCCCTGCTCGCCGCCCGCGCCCCCTCCCCGGTCGTCGAACTCAACCGGGCCGTGGCGGTGTCGATGGCCGACGGCCCCGCGCCCGCCCTGGCCCTCGTCGACGCCCTCGCCGACGAACCCGCTCTACGCGACTACCACTTGCTCCCGAGCGTCCGCGGAGACCTGCTCCAGCGCCTCGGCCGTACGGCGGAGGCGCGGGCGCAGTTCGAGCGGGCGGCGGCGCTGACGCGGAACGAACGGGAGCGGGAGCTGCTGGAGCGCCGGGCGGAGGAGTGCCGTTAGGCGGAGGGCGGTTGGGCGGAGGGCGGTTGGGCGGGGCGCGTCTCGGCCGGGTGCCCGATGAGCATCGTCGGGGCACCGGCCACCCGGGTCAGGAACACCGTCGCCGAGTTCGGCCCCTGCGGCTTGACCTTCTTGCGCAGCTCCTCCGGCTCGACGGCCGACCCGCGCTTCTTCACGGTGAGGACGCCGACCTGGCGCTCACGGAGGAGGGCCTTCAACTTCTTGAGATTGAAGGGGAGTTGATCGGTGATCTCGTAGGCGGTGGCGTACGGGGTGGCACGCGGCTCGTCGGCGGTGACATAGGCGATGGTCGGGTCGATCAGCCCGCCCGCCAGCTCCTCGGCCACCTCGGCGACCAGGTGGGCCCGGATGACGGCGCCGTCGGGTTCGTACAGGTAGCGCCCGACGGGCCGGACCCCGGGGTCGGGCAGGCCCCGGCCCAGGAGGGTGCGCGGACCGGGGAGCAGGGTCGCCCTGACCCCTGATCCGGTCCCGAACGATCCGGTCCCGAACCACAGCACCGCCTCCTTCACGTCCCCGCCGTCCGAGATCCACTCGGCCTCCGCGCCCTCGGGAACGGCCTCGTGCGGAATGCCGGGCGCCAGCTTCAGGGCGGCGTGCGGGGCCCTGGCGGCGGCCTGGACGGCCCAGGACAGCGGCGGCGAGTAGGCCTCCGGGTCGAAGATGCGGCCCCGGCCGCCGCGCCGCGCCGGATCGACGAACACGGCGTCGAAGCCGGAGGTGTCGACCTCCGTCACGTCCGCCTCGCGCACCTCGATCAGCCCGGCGAGCCCGAGCGCGTCGGCGTTGGCGCGGGCGGCGGCCGCCGTCAGCGGGTCCCGGTCCACGGCCAGCACCCGGATCCCGGCCCGCGCCAGCGCGACGGCGTCCCCTCCGATACCGCAGCACAGGTCGGCGACGGAGGTGACCCCCAGCTCGCGCAGACGCCCGGCCCGGTAGGCCGCGACGCTCGCCCGCGTCGACTGCTCCACGCCGTTCGGCGTGAAGAACATCCGATGGGCGTCCTCGGCCCCGAACTTCGCCTCCGCCCGCCGGCGCAGCCGGGCCTGGCCGAGCGCCGCCGAGACCAGCTCGGCGGGATGGTCCCGGCGCAGCCGGGTGGCGACGGCGAGCTCGTCGGCGGGGGCGGTGCCGCGCACCGCGTCGAGGAGGGCGCGGCCCTCGGGGGTGAGGAGGGGGGCGAGGTCGTTCACCGGGACATTGTGGGCCAGTCGGTGGATGGTGCGCCCGCGGCGGCGGTGTCGGACCGGGGTGGGGGCGGGGGGCCTGGGAGGATCCGGGCCCATGCGAGTAGTAGTACAAAAGGATAAAAATCGGTCCGCTGCAAGGCTGCGGATGCGTGGCGGAATCGCCGTGCTCGCCGTCGCCGCCATCGCCTCGGGGTGCACCCAGGGCGACTCCAGCGGCTCACCGGCCCGCCCGGCCCCCGGCCGGCAGCCCCCGCAGGCGCCGCCGGCCCGTGCCCTGGACTCCTACGCCACCAAGCTGCGCGCCTCCGCCGCGGCCCGGGCCGCCGCCGCGAAGCGCTGGGGCCTGGCCAAGGTCCCGCTGACCGCCCCGGCGCCGCCCACGAAGAAGCCGAGGATCACCACCCGCGAGGGCTTCGAGGTCGACGGCCACGCCGAACGGAACCTCCCGCCGGTCTTCACCACGGTCCCCACCGAGCGGAAGATCGTCTTCCTCACCATCGACGACGGCGCCGAGAAGGACCCGGCCTTCCTGCGCATGATGACCGAGCTGAACATCCCGTACACCGCCTTCCTCAGCGACTACCTGGTCAAGGAGGACTACGGCTACTTCAAGCGGATGCAGCGCTCCGGGGTGGGCCTGAACAACCACACCCTCCACCACCCGTACCTGCCGGGACTGTCGTACGCCCGCCAGAAGCGCGAGATCTGCGGCATGCAGGAGGTGATCGAGAAGCGGTACGGCAAGCGGCCCGTGCTCTTCCGGCCGCCCTTCGGCAACTACAACGAGGACACCCTGGTCGCCGCCAAGGCCTGCGGCATCACCCACGCGCCGCTGTGGAACGAGGAGGTCTTCGTCGACCGCTGGGAGTACCGCGAGTGGGACCGGGAGATCCACCCCGGTGACATCGTGCTCAGTCACTTCCGGGGCAGGGAGCACTGGAAGGGCACGATGCCCGACATGATCCGGCGGTTCCTCGACAAGATCACCGCCGAGGGGTACGCGGTGGCCCGTCTCGAGGACTACCTGTGAGGCCGCGGGGCCTGCTGGCCGGGGCGGTGGCGGCCGTACTCCTGGCGGGCTGCGCACAGGCCGCGGGCCCCTCGGACCGGCCGCCCCTGCGGGCGCCCGGGGCCGCCCTCCCGCCGGTCGTCCACCGGATCCCGACCGACGACAAGGTCGTCTTCCTCACCTACGACGACGGCGCCGAACAGGACCCCCGCTTCATCGACCTGGTCCGTGAACTGCGTCTCCCGGTCGGGATGTTCCTCACGGACAGCGTGGCCGGCCCGGGCTACGCCCACTTCGCGCGGCTGCGGTCGGTGGGCGCCTCCATCCAGAACCACACCCTCGACCACACCGCCCTGCGCGGACTGCCCTACGGCGGCCAGCGCGCCGAGATCTGCGGCCAGCAGGAAAAACTCCGCGCCCGCTTCGGCGTCCGCCCCCGCCTCTTCCGCCCCCCGCACGGCACGTACGACACGACCACGCTCCGCGCGGCGGGTGATTGCGGGATCTCGGCGGTGGTCCTGTGGCGAGCCGCGATGGGCAGCGACGGCGTCCTGACGTACACCCGCGGCCCGCGCCGCCTGAACCCCGGCGACATCGTCTCCGTCCCGTCGGACGACCCGACCGGCCTGCCGCTGGTGACCCGCACCCGGTTGCTCCTGGGGGAGATCGAAAGGCGGGGGATGAGGGTGGGGAAGCTGGAGGAATACCTGTGAGCATCGGACGCGATTAGCAGTCCGCTTGACCGAGTGCTAATCGCGGTCATAGTCTCGGCTCTGGCACTCCCCACTGGAGAGTGCCAACTACGCGACGGGCAGGTCCGGCACCCGCGACGACGGATCCACCTGGTCGCCACCTCAGACAGTTAACCCCGTGAGATCTCCGAAGGGGGAGGTCGGATCGTGACGACCACCAGCTCCAAGGTTGCCATCAAGCCGCTCGAGGACCGCATCGTGGTCCAGCCGCTCGACGCCGAGCAGACCACCGCCTCTGGCCTGGTCATCCCGGACACCGCCAAGGAGAAGCCCCAGGAGGGCGTCATCCTGGCCGTGGGCCCGGGTCGCTTCGAGAACGGCGAGCGCCTTCCGCTCGACGTGAAGGTCGGCGACATCGTGCTGTACAGCAAGTACGGCGGCACCGAGGTGAAGTACAACGGCGAGGAGTACCTCGTCCTCTCGTCCCGCGACGTGCTCGCGATCATCGAGAAGTAAGTCACCCCAAGCATTTGCTTTGAGCTGCGCCCCTGGCCCCCGCGACCATTAACAAGCCGGGCGCCCGGGGCGCAGTGTCTTTTTTGAACCCACAGATTCCGAGAGGGCTCCCGCTGTCATGGCGAAGATCCTGAAGTTCGACGAGGACGCCCGTCGCGCCCTCGAGCGCGGCGTCAACAAGCTGGCCGACACGGTCAAGGTGACGATCGGCCCCAAGGGCCGCAACGTCGTCATCGACAAGAAGTTCGGCGCGCCCACCATCACCAACGACGGTGTCACGATCGCCCGCGAGGTCGAGATCGAGGACCCGTACGAGAACCTCGGCGCCCAGCTGGTGAAGGAGGTGGCGACCAAGACCAACGACATCGCGGGTGACGGTACGACCACCGCCACCGTGCTCGCCCAGGCGCTGGTGCGCGAGGGCCTGAAGAACGTCGCCGCGGGTGCCTCCCCGGCGCTGCTGAAGAAGGGCATCGACGCGGCCGTCGCCGCCGTCTCCGAGGACCTGCTCGCCTCGGCCCGCCCGATCGACGAGAAGTCCGACATCGCCGCGGTCGCCGCGCTGTCCGCCCAGGACCAGCAGGTCGGCGAGCTCATCGCCGAGGCGATGGACAAGGTCGGCAAGGACGGTGTCATCACCGTCGAGGAGTCCAACACCTTCGGTCTGGAGCTGGACTTCACCGAGGGCATGGCCTTCGACAAGGGCTACCTGTCGCCGTACTTCGTGACGGACCAGGAGCGCATGGAGGCCGTCCTGGAGGACCCCTACATCCTCATCAACCAGGGCAAGATCTCCTCCATCCAGGACCTGCTGCCGCTGCTGGAGAAGGTCATCCAGGCCGGTGCCTCCAAGCCGCTGCTGATCATCGCCGAGGACGTCGAGGGCGAGGCCCTGTCGACCCTGGTCGTGAACAAGATCCGCGGCACCTTCAACGCGGTCGCGGTCAAGGCCCCCGGCTTCGGTGACCGCCGCAAGGCGATGCTGCAGGACATGGCGGTCCTCACCGGCGCCACGGTCATCTCCGAAGAGGTCGGCCTCAAGCTCGACCAGGCCGGTCTGGACGTGCTGGGCTCCGCCCGCCGCGTGACCGTCACCAAGGACGACACGACCATCGTCGACGGCGCCGGCAAGTCCGAGGACGTCGTGGGCCGCGTCGCCCAGATCAAGGCCGAGATCGAGAACACCGACTCCGACTGGGACCGCGAGAAGCTCCAGGAGCGCCTCGCGAAGCTGGCCGGCGGCGTGTGCGTGATCAAGGTCGGCGCCGCCACCGAGGTGGAGCTGAAGGAGAAGAAGCACCGTCTGGAGGACGCCATCTCCGCGACCCGCGCCGCGGTCGAGGAGGGCATCGTCTCCGGTGGTGGCTCCGCTCTGGTCCACGCCGTCAAGGTCCTCGAGGGCAACCTCGACAAGACCGGCGACGAGGCCACCGGTGTCGCCGTGGTCCGCAAGGCCGCCGTCGAGCCGCTGCGTTGGATCGCCGAGAACGCCGGCCTCGAGGGCTACGTCATCGTCTCCAAGGTGGCCGAGCTCGAGAAGGGCAACGGCTACAACGCCGCCACCGGTGAGTACGGCGACCTGGTCAAGGCCGGCGTCATCGACCCGGTGAAGGTCACCCGCTCCGCCCTGGAGAACGCCGCCTCCATCGCCTCCCTGCTGCTCACGACCGAGACCCTGGTCGTCGAGAAGAAGGAAGAGGAGCCGGCCGAGGCGGGCCACGGCCACGGTCACGGCCACTCCCACTGACGTGACTCGGCTCTGAGGCCCGGCACCCTCACGGGTGCCGGGCCTTCGCCTTGCCCTACTGCTCCAGCGCGTCCAGCGCGCCCAGCTGCTCCATCAGCCCCAGCCGGTCGTACTGCCACCAGCCCTCGGCGATCTTCCCGTCCGGGGTGCAGCGGTGGACGGTGGTCCCGGTCATGGACACCTGCTTGCCCGTGGCCGCGATGCCCATGAAGTCACCCTTGTGCCGGCCGTTCCAGGTCCAGCGGGTGCACACCCGGTCGTCCTGGGCCATCTGGTCCTCGACGGTGAACGAGAAGTCGAAGCCGTCACGCCACATCCCCACCTCGCGCCGGATCGCGTCCAGCCCGATGTTGTCCTGCGGGTTGGCGGGATCGTGGTCGTGGTAGTCCTCGATGAGCACGTCGTTGAACGTGGGCGTGTCGCCCGGCGCGGCCAGCTCCTCGAAGAACCGCCGCGCGGTCGCCGCGTACAACTGCTCGTCCCGCACCACGTCCAGGTCCGTGAACGTCGGCATCTCGTCGCAGAGGGCGACCATCTCCTGGAAGACCTTGTCGGTCTCCGGGAGGTTCGAGTTCCGCATCGCCTCCTCGTACGACGGGAACTCCACGATCTCGATGAAGTGCGACGCGTCGGACCGGTCCTTGCCGATCACACTGTGCGTCGCGGTGCGCTTCCCCCTGGTCTGCTCGACCCATGTGTCCATCAGCCGGTTCATCTCGTCGAACCGGCTCGTCCTGCAGTCGATGAGCTGTACGAACGTCATGGCGTCGCCTCCGTCCCCCGAGGGTCCGGTCGAACAGCTCCATTCTCCTACTGCGGCCCGTACTTGCGACCCGTCCGCGAGGTGATCCCGCCGAGCATCCGGCGCGGGACGACCCTGGTGACGCCCATCAGCACCTTGTAGCGGGGGTCCGGGATCGACAGGGTCCTGCCGCGCGCCAGGTCGGCCAGGGCGGCGGCGACCAGCTTGTCGGCGTCCAGCCACATCCAGCCCGGGATGTTGTCGGTGCCCATGCCGGCCCGCTCGTGGAACTCGGTGCGCACGAAGCCGGGGCACAGCGCCATCAGCCGTACGCCGCTGCCCGCCAGGTCCCTCGCCGCGCCCTGCGTGAACTGCACGACCCACGCCTTGGAGGCGCCGTAGGTCCCGCGCGGGACGAAGGCGGCGACCGAGGCGACGTTGACCACCCCGCCCCGGCCGCGCTCGCGCATCGCCTCGGTCGCGGCCGACGTCAGCCGCAGCACTGCCTCGCAGTGCACCTTGAGCATCCTCAGCTCGTCGGCCATGGAGACGTCGAGGTAACGGCCCTTGTTGCCGAAACCGGCGTTGTTGATCAGCAGGTCGACGGGGTTGCGCCGGTCGGCGAGCCGGGCGGCGACCGCCTCGATGCCCTCGTCCGTGGCCAGGTCCGCCGTCAGCACCTCCGCCTCGATGCCGTGCCGGTCGTGCAACTCGGTCGCCTGCTCGCGCAGCCGCTTGGTGTCCCGCGCGACCAGGACGAGGTTGTGCCCGTCGGCGGCGAGCCGCCGCGCAAACGCGGCGCCGATGCCCGCGGTCGATCCCGTGATGAGAGCCGTTGTCATGGCGCAAGATTAGTTACCCGGACCGGCCGAATCCGCTCCGCGCCCCGCTCCTGCGCAGGACCCACCCACCTCGCCGACGAACGGCACCTCAGATGCCGTGCTGCGCCACGTACTTCCGCGCCGCCGCCAGCGACTCCGGATGCAGCGCCTCGCCCGCCGCCAGCAGCCGCGGCAGCAGCTGACGCTCGGTGGTCACCGCCCGGAACTGGAGCGCCACCGTCACCTCGTGGTCCGGCCGGTGGAGGATCTCGATCGCGTCACCCGTGCGCACGTGACCGGGCTCGATCACCCGCAGATACGCCCCCGGTGCCCCCTTCGCGGTGAACCGCTTCACCCACCGCTCCTCACCCACATGACCCTGGAACGTACGGCACGGTATCCGCCCGCAGGTCACCTCCAGCACCACCTCTGGGCCGACCCGCCAGCGCTCGCCGATCAGGGCGCCGGAGACATCGACGCCGAGCGTCGTGAGGTTCTCCCCGAACATGCCGGCCGTCAGCGACCGCCCCAGCTCCCGCTCCCAGTCGTCCAGGTCCTCGCGCGCCACCGCGTACACGGCCTGGTCGTCACCGCCGTGATGGCGGGTGTCGCAGACCTCGTCCCCGGCGAGCCCGCTCGCCCCTGTGCCCTTCGCCCCGGGGGCCGCCACCCGCACGGCGGCGTCGGTCGGCCTCTTGTCGATCCCGGTCACACCCTCGGGATGGTCCGTGTAGGGGACGTGCGTGCGGCGGCCCAGGTTCACAGAGAGAAGCTTCATGGCAGCACGGTAGGCGAGGGCCCATCAAAGCGTCACGGCATTATTGGGCGCCGTATCAAAGGTTCGCTTATCCTTGTGGCGTGATCGAGGCCCGACATCTCCGCGTGCTGCGCGCCGTCGCCGCCACCGGCTCCTTCTCCGCGGCGGGGCGCGAACTGGGCTGCACCCAGCCCGCCGTCAGCCAGCAGATGAAGGCGCTGGAGGCGTCCGTCGGCACGCCCCTGCTGATCCGCAGCGGCCGTGAGATGCGTCTGACCCAGGCCGGCGAGGCGCTCGTCCGGCACGCGTCCGGCATCCTCGCCGGGCTCACCGCCGCCGAGGAGGAGGTCGCCGCCATCGCGGGCCTGCGCGCCGGGCGGGTCCGCCTGGTCTCCTTCCCCAGCGGCAGCTCCACCCTGGTCCCGACCGCCCTCGCCGCCCTGCGCGCCGCGCACCCCGGCACCCGGGTCTCCCTGGAGGAGGCCGAGCCGCCCAGGTCCGTGGAACTGCTCCGCGAGGGCGACTGCGACCTGGCCCTCGCCTTCCGCTACGAGGGCGCGGCCCAGGAGGACGAGTGGGACGACCTCGTCGTACGGCCCCTGCTCAGCGACCGTCTGGTCGCGCTCGTCCCCGAGCGGCACCGGCTCGCGCGCGCGAACTCCGTGGCGATCGGCGAACTCGCCGCCGAGCCCTGGATCGCCGGATGCCCGCGCTGCCGGGGCCAGTTGGTTGAGGTGTGCGAGGGCGCCGGCTTCACCCCCCGCATCGACTTCGCCACCGACGACTACCCGGCGGTGGTGGGCCTGGTCGGCGCCGGTCTCGGCGTGGCGGTCCTGCCCCAGCTCGCGGTCGAGTCGGTACGGCCGCGCGGGGCACGCACGGTGACCCTGGAACCTGCGGTGCGACGGGAGATCGTCGCCCTCACCCTGCCCGACCTCGCTCAGGTGCCGGCGGTGGTCGCGACCCTGGAGCAGCTGGCGCGGGCGGCGAGCCGTCAAGTGGGGGATGCCCAGGGGGAGTCGGGGGAGTCGGGGCGGGCGGAGCGCTCGAAGCGGTCGGGGTCCAAGAAGTAAGGGCACGCGTACGTACGCGTGCCCTGGGTTGAAGAAACGTTACTTCAGTTGTTCGAGGCGGCCTGACCGCCGCCGGTCGACGCCGACACCAGCCGGTGGCGCGCCCGCCCCATGAGTTCCTCGCGCTCGTCCTCGGTCAAGCCGCCCCACACGCCGTACGGTTCGCGCACCGCCAGCGCGTGCGCCGCGCACTGGGCGCGGACAGGGCACCTCATGCAGACCTCTTTGGCCGAGTTCTCACGAGCGCTTCGAGCCGCACCGCGCTCGCCCTCCGGATGGAAGAAGAGCGAGCTGTCGACCCCGCGGCAGGCAGCCAGGAGCTGCCAGTCCCACAGGTCCGCGTTCGGTCCGGGAAGGCGGGAGAAATCTGCCATTGCGTGACCCCTTGTAGCCGTTCTGGGCGGATACGGTGTCCACGACCGTACATCTACGATCTAAGGAGATGAAAATATGACTCATTGCGAATCTAGCCGCAGACACCAGTAAATGGGAAGAAAAAGGGCTGAATGGGGCACGGCTTGTGATGAAAGCTTGAGGGTCTGCCCTGCATGTCTGCACCGTGTCCGCCCCCTCACGTAGAGTGCCGAAGACGGCGCACGGCCCCGTAACTCTTTCGAGTGACCGTCGTTGAGAGTGCGGAGGCGGTTGAAACAACAAGGGCTCGGGCAGGCGTCCGAGACGGTCGACCGCACAGGTGACGATTTCGTACCAGCCTGGAGGCTCAAGGTGACGTGCATCAGCTGCGGAGGGCGGCCATGACATCCGTCCTCGTCTGCGACGACTCCCCGCTTGCCCGAGAGGCGCTCCGCCGCGCGGTCGCGACCGTGCCCGGCGTCGAGCGCGTGACGACGGCGGCCAACGGCGAGGAAGTCCTCCGCCGCTGGGGCGCCGACCGCTCGGACCTGATCCTGATGGACGTCCGCATGCCCGGCCTGGGCGGCGTCGAGACCGTCCGCCGACTGCTGTCCGCCGACCCCGGTGCGCGCATCATCATGCTCACCGTCGCCGAGGACCTGGACGGCGTGGCCCTCGCGGTCGCCGCCGGCGCCCGGGGCTATCTGCACAAGGACGCGTCGCGCGCCGAGCTGCGGGCGACCGTGACGCAGGCGCTCGCCGACCCGACCTGGCGGCTCGCCCCGCGACGGCTGCGGTCCGCCGAGATGGGCGCGGCGCCCACGCTCACGGCGCGTGAGATCCAGGTGCTCGAAGGGATGAGTCACGGCCGCTCCAACGCGGAGATCGGGCGCGAGTTGTTCCTTTCGGAGGACACCGTCAAGACGCACGCCCGTCGGCTGTTCAAGAAGCTGGGCGCCTCGGACCGGGCGCACGCCGTGGCCCTCGGTTTCCGGTGGGGCCTGGTTCGCTGAATGCCCGGTCCTGGCTCGCCGGACCCATGCGCCGGTGGCCGCAGATTGATGCAGTCCCGCGCCCCTGAAGGGGCGCGGGTGCTCGTTTCGCCGCGGATGCCGCATCCTTGAAGATGTGGAGTCTCTCGGGGACGAGTCGGTCGAGCGGAAGGGGAGGGCGCAGGAGATGAGTTCCGGCGCACCTGCTCATAACGCTTCGGTGCACAACATCGGACGCGGTGCCACGGACCGCGACAGCGCAGGGCACCATGGACCGATGCGCGACGACGAGGCGGCGACTGCCGCAGGGGCGATCGGTGCACTCGTCCATCGCGCCGTCGACGGGGACGAGCAGGCCACGCACGACCTGCTCGCCCATGTCCATCCCCTGGCCCTGCGCTACTGCCGCACCCGGCTGTCCCGGCTTCCCGGGGACGCCCGGCACTTCGTCGAGGACCTCGCGCAGGAGGTCTGTGTGGCCGTCCTGCTCGCCCTGCCGCGTTACAAGGACACCGGCCGCCCCTTCGAGGCGTTCGTCTTCGCCATCGCCGCGCACAAGGTCGCCGACCTGCAGCGCGCGGCCATGCGCCACCCCGGTTCCACCGCGGTCCCCTCCGACGAGATGCCCGAGCGCCCCGACGACTCCCTCGGTCCCGAGGAGCGCGCCCTGCTCAGCAGCGACGCGGAATGGGCCAAGAAACTCCTGGCCAACCTGCCCGAGAACCAGCGTGAGCTGCTGCTGCTGAGGATCGCGGTGGGGTTGACGGCGGAGGAGACGGGTCAGATGTTGGGAATGTCACCCGGCGCGGTGCGAGTGGCCCAGCACCGGGCACTGAGCAGGCTGCGGGCACTGGCCGAGCAGTAGTCGGCCCTTTCGTGAACGGGCATCGCCTCGATTCCGTACGAACATACGAAGCCGGATGCCATTCAGAACCGTGGAATTTGAGACCCGCGCTTCCCGTTAGCATGGACATCCGCACCGATCAAGGCCATTTGGGGAAGGTGTCATGACTGCCAACGTCGACGGAGTGCCCGCCAAATTCGCGACACTCGGGCTGACCTACGACGATGTGCTGCTGCTGCCGGGCGCGTCCGACATGGCGCCCGACGACATCGACACCGCCTCGTACGTCTCCAAGAACGTGCGGGTCAACATCCCGCTGCTGTCCGCCGCCATGGACAAGGTCACCGAGTCGCGCATGGCGATCGCGATGGCCCGCCAGGGCGGCGTCGGCGTACTGCACCGCAATCTCTCCATCGAGGACCAGGCCAACCAGGTCGACCTGGTCAAGCGCTCCGAGTCCGGCATGGTGGCCGACCCGATCACCGTGCACCCGGACGCCACCCTCGCCGAGGCGGACGCGCTCTGCGCCAAGTTCCGCATCAGCGGTGTGCCGGTCACCGACGGGGACAAGAAGCTCCTCGGCATCGTCACCAACCGTGACATGGCCTTCGAGACGGACCGCTCGCGCCGGGTCCGCGAGGTCATGACGCCGATGCCGCTGGTCACCGGCAAGGTCGGCATCTCCGGCGTCGAGGCCATGGAGCTGCTGCGCAAGCACAAGATCGAGAAGCTTCCGCTGGTCGACGACGCGGGTGTCCTCAAGGGCCTCATCACGGTCAAGGACTTCGTCAAGGCGGAGAAGTACCCGAACGCCGCCAAGGACGCCGAGGGCCGGCTGCTGGTCGGTGCCGCGGTCGGTGTGGCCGGTGACGCCTTCGAGCGTGCCCAGGCCCTGATCGAGGCCGGGGTCGACTTCATCGTCGTGGACACCGCGCACGGCCACTCCCGGCTGGTCGGCGACATGGTCGCCAAGATCAAGTCGAACTCGTCCGGCGTCGACGTCATCGGCGGCAACATCGCCACTCGCGAGGGCGCCCAGGCGCTGATCGACTCCGGCGTGGACGGCATCAAGGTCGGTGTCGGTCCGGGCTCCATCTGCACCACCCGCGTCGTCGCCGGCATCGGCGTCCCGCAGGTCACCGCCATCTACGAGGCCTCCCTCGCCGCCAAGGAGGCCGGTGTCCCGGTCATCGGCGACGGTGGCCTGCAGTACTCCGGCGACATCGCCAAGGCCCTGGTCGCGGGCGCCGACACGGTGATGCTCGGCTCGCTGCTCGCGGGCTGCGAGGAGTCGCCGGGCGAGCTGATGTTCATCAACGGCAAGCAGTTCAAGTCGTACCGCGGCATGGGCTCCCTGGGTGCCATGCAGTCGCGCGGCGACCGCAAGTCGTTCTCCAAGGACCGTTACTTCCAGGAGGGCGTCGCCTCCGACGAGCAGCTGGTCCCCGAGGGCATCGAGGGCCAGGTGCCCTACCGCGGCCCGCTCTCCTCGGTCGTGCACCAGCTCGTCGGTGGCCTGCGCCAGTCGATGTTCTACGTCGGCGGCCGCACGGTCGCGGACCTCCAGGCGAACGGCCAGTTCGTCCGGATCACGTCCGCGGGCCTGAAGGAGAGCCACCCGCACGACATCCAGATGACGGTCGAGGCGCCGAACTACAGCCGCAAGTAGGCGGCACGCCTGAGTGGGCGGTCCCGGAACCATCCGGGGCCGCCCTTGTCGCGCCCGTCGGCGATACTGGAAGACGCTGAAACGCATCAGGGAAAGGCCACAGACGTGACTGAGATCGAGATCGGGCGCGGCAAGCGCGGCCGCCGGGCGTACGCCTTCGACGACATCGCCGTCGTCCCGAGCCGCCGTACGCGAGACCCGAAGGAGGTCTCGATCGCCTGGCAGATCGACGCCTACCGCTTCGAGCTGCCGTTCCTGGCCGCCCCCATGGACTCGGTCGTCTCCCCGGCCACCGCGATCCGCATCGGCGAACTCGGCGGCCTCGGCGTGCTGAACCTCGAGGGTCTGTGGACGCGGTACGAGGACCCGCAGCCGCTGCTCGACGAGATCACGGAGCTGGACTCGGAGACCGCGACCCGACGCCTCCAGGAGATCTACTCCGCTCCCATCAAGGAGGAGCTGATCGGCGCGCGCATCAAGGAGGTGCGCGACTCCGGCGTGGTCACCGCCGCCGCGCTCTCCCCGCAGCGCACGGCGCAGTTCTCCAAGGCCGTGGTGGACGCGGGCGTGGACATCTTCGTCATCCGCGGTACGACGGTCTCGGCGGAGCACGTCTCCGGCTCGCACGAGCCGCTGAACCTGAAGCAGTTCATCTACGAGCTCGACGTCCCGGTGATCGTCGGCGGCTGCGCCACGTACACCGCGGCCCTGCACCTGATGCGCACCGGCGCCGCGGGCGTCCTGGTCGGCTTCGGTGGTGGCGCCGCGCACACCACGCGCAACGTGCTCGGCATCCGGGTCCCGATGGCGACGGCCGTGGCGGACGTGGCGGCGGCCCGCCGTGACTACATGGACGAGTCCGGCGGCCGGTACGTCCACGTCATCGCCGACGGCGGCGTGGGCTGGTCCGGCGACCTCCCGAAGGCGATCGCCTGCGGCGCGGACTCCGTGATGATGGGCTCCCCGCTGGCCCGTGCGACGGACGCACCCGGTCGCGGCCACCACTGGGGCATGGAGGCGGTGAACGAGGAGCTTCCGCGCGGCAAGAAGGTCGACCTCGGCACGGTCGGCACGATCGAGGAGGTCCTCACGGGCCCGTCGCACACCCCGGACGGCTCCATGAACCTCTTCGGCGCCCTGCGTCGCGCCATGGCCACGACCGGCTACAGCGAGCTGAAGGAGTTCCAGCGCGTCGAGGTCACGGTGGCGGACTCGCAGCACCAGCGGTAGGTCCTACGGCGTCCCGAGGGCCGGTCGCCCGGCGGCGACCGGCCCTTTCGCATGCCCGATCGGGCTTCACAGCCGGTGCGCCGCCCCCGTGGGCGTGGCCCCCCGCGTGTCGAGGAGGAGCTGGGCCTTCACCGACAGGCCCTGCAGGTCGTACGTCCGATGCTGCTGGAGCAGGATGGTCAGGTCCGCGTCGGCTGCTGCCTCGTACAGCGAGTCCGCGCGGGGTACCGGGCGGTCCAGGACGTTCCAGGACGGGATGTGGGGGTCGTGGTAGCTGACGGAGGCGCCGAGGCTCATCAGGCGGACGGCGATCTCCTCTGCGGGGGTGGACTGTTGGTCGGCGAGGTCCGCCTTGTAGGTGACGCCGAGGAGCAGAACACGCGCCCCGCGCGCGGACTTGCCGTGTTCGTTCAGAAGCGTGGCCGCGCGCTGGACGACGTAACGCGGCATCTGGCTGTTGACCTGCTGGGCCAGTTCGACCATGCGCAGGGTGCGGCCGGTGGGCGCGGTGAGGTCCTGGGGGACGGCGTGGCCGCCGACGCCGGGGCCGGGGCGGAAGGCCTGGAAGCCGAAGGGCTTGGTCTCGGCGCAGCGGATGACGTCCCACAGGTCGACGCCCATGTCGTGGCAGAGGACGGCCATCTCGTTGACGAGGGCGATGCTGACGTGGCGGAAGTTGGTCTCCAGGAGCTGCACCGTCTCCGCTTCTCGCGGGCCACGCGCGCGTACCACCTTGTCGGTGAGGCGTGAGTAGAAGGCGGCGGCCGATTCGGTGCAGGCGGGGGTGAGGCCGCCGATCACCTTCGGCGTGTTGGCGGGGGTGAACTCCCGGTTGCCGGGGTCGACCCGGCTGGGGGAGTAGGCGAGGTGGAAGTCGCGTCCCGCGCGCAGGCCCGAGCCTTCCTCGAGCAGCGGGCGCATGAGGTCCTCGGTGGTGCCCGGGGGGACCGGCGACTCCAGGATCACGGTGGTGTGCGGGCGCATGCGTCCGGCGAGCGTGCGGGCGGCCGTCTCGACCTGGGTGAGGTCCAGCCCGCCGTCCGCCCCGCGGGGGGTGGGTGCGCAGATGACGGCGGTGCGTACGCGGCCGAGTTCGGCGGGGCTGGTGGCGTGCCGGAAGCCCGCCGCGAGCATGCGGCGCAGTTCGGCGGGGCTGAGCGAGCCTGGTTCCGGCCCGGTCGGGTATCCGAGGGTCGGGATGCCGGCGGCCACGGCGGCCTGGGCCAGCGGCAGGCCGTACGGGCCGAGTCCGATGACGGCGAGATCTGCGGGCATGGCGTGGGCCGTCCTTCCCATTAGCCGAAGCGGGACAGGTGCGCAAGCCCTGTGGACAGAATGAGCGAGCGCAATGTCAGACTAGGAGTAAATATGACCGAAGTACGGGATTGATCCCCTGTGTCTTTCTGGCGGGCGGACGACGTCCGCCGGGCAGGTCCGTGAAGGTTGTCCACAGGCTGGGGGTGACTGGTGGCTGAAGCCGGGCAACACGGTCAGAATCTGGGCATGGGGGATACGACCGGGCCGCGCCCCCCGGGTGCGGCCGGTACGACCTACAGCGGGAGGCAGCGGTGAGGACAGCGACACTGGGGCCGGCGCAGCGCGCCGAGTCACTCGCATCAATGGCCGAGCGCGAGTTGGACCTGCTGGTCGTCGGGGCCGGAGTCGTCGGCGCGGGGACCGCGCTGGACGCGGTGACCCGAGGGCTGTCCACCGGCCTGGTCGAGGCGCGTGACTGGGCGTCGGGCACGTCGAGCCGGTCCAGCAAGCTGATCCACGGCGGCCTGCGCTATCTGGAGATGCTCGACTTCGCCCTCGTCCGCGAGGCGCTCAAGGAGCGCGGCCTGCTGCTGGAGCGGCTCGCCCCGCACCTGGTGAAGCCGGTGCCCTTCCTGTACCCCCTTCAGCACCAGGGCTGGGAGCGGCTGTACGCCGGTTCCGGAGTCGCCCTCTACGACGCCATGTCGATGGCGCGCGGCCATGGCCGGGGCCTTCCCGTGCACCGGCACCTGAGCCGCCGTCACGCCCTGCGGGTCGCGCCCGCCTTGAAGAAGGACGCGCTGGTCGGGGCCCTGCAGTACTACGACGCCCAGATGGACGACGCCCGCTTCGTCGCCACCCTGGTGCGGACCGCCGCCGCGTACGGCGCCAAGGTGGCCAACCGCGCTCGGGTGACCGGGTTCCTGCGCGAGGGCGAGCGCGTGGTCGGCGCCCGGGTGCAGGACGTCGAGGCCGGCGGGGAGTACGAGATCCGCGCCAAGCAGATCGTCAACGCCACCGGCGTGTGGACCGACGACACCCAGGCCATGGTGGGCGAGCGGGGCCAGTTCCATGTGCGGGCCTCCAAGGGCATCCACCTGGTCGTGCCCAAGGACCGCATCCATTCGGCGACCGGGCTGATCCTGCGTACCGAGAAGTCCGTCCTGTTCGTCATCCCCTGGGGCCGGCACTGGATCATCGGCACCACGGACACCGACTGGGACCTCGACAAGGCGCACCCGGCCGCGTCCAGCGCGGACATCGACTATCTGCTGGAGCGGGTGAACTCCGCGCTGGCGGTGCCCCTCACGCGCGACGACGTGCAGGGCGTCTACGCGGGGCTCAGGCCGCTGCTGGCCGGGGAGTCCGACGCCACCAGCAAGCTCTCGCGCGAGCACACCGTGGCCCACCCGGTGCCGGGTCTGGTCGTGGTGGCGGGCGGCAAGTACACGACGTACCGGGTGATGGCCAAGGACGCGGTGGACGAGGCGGTGCACGGGCTCGACCTGCGGGTCGCCGAGTGCGTCACCGAGGACATCCCGCTGCTCGGCGCGGAGGGCTACCGGGCGCTGTGGAACGCGCGGGCGCGCATCGCCGCCCGGACCGGGCTTCATGTGGTGCGCGTGGAGCACCTGTTGAACCGGTACGGCGCCCTGGCCGAGGAGGTCCTCGACCTCGTCACCGCGGACCCCTCGCTCGGCGAGCCGCTGAAGGCGGCGGAGGACTATCTGCGCGCCGAGGTGGTGTACGCCGCCTCGCACGAGGGCGCCCGGCACCTGGACGACGTGCTGACCCGGCGCACCCGTATCTCCATCGAGACCTTCGACCGGGGCACGCTCAGCGCCCGTGAGGCGGCCGAGCTGATGGCGCCGGTGCTCGGCTGGGACAAGGACCACATCGAGCGGGAGATCGAGCACTACGAGAAGCGGGTGGAGGCGGAGCGGGAGTCCCAGCGCCAGCCGGACGACCTGACGGCGGACGCGGCGCGGCTCGGGGCGCCGGACATCGTGCCGTTGTAGCTCGGCTGTCCCTTCGGCGGGCCCCTTCTTCACTCGAACGAGTGTGGCGAGCTGGGATCTTCGTTCGGGACCCGGGCGTTCTACGAGGTGCGGGGGCAGAACTCGGCCGTGAGCAACCGGGGTTCGAGGCCGGGGTCCGTCACCGCTGTCGTGTTCACCCGGAAGGTGAGGACATGGCGTCCGTCGACGGTGGCCGCGGTGCGCACGGAGCTGCCGGAGATGCGTCCACCGTGTCCCCACACCGTGGTGCCGCACGGCAGCTTCGCGGGGAACAGACCCATGCCGTACGAGCCGTGCGCGGTACGGGTGTCGAGCATCTCGCGCAGCCGGCGCGGGGGCAGCAGTTCGCCGCCCAGCAGTGCCGCGTAGAAGCGGTCCAGGTCGGCGAGCGTGGTCACCAGCTCACCCGCGGCACCGGCCACCCGCGGGTCGAGCTCGGTGACGTCGTGGCCGTCGGCGGTGTAGGCGCGGCCGTGCGGTTCGGGGAGAGAGGTGCGCGATCCGGGAAAGGAGGTGCCGGTCAGGCCCAGGGGAGCGATCAGCCGGCGTTCGGCCTCGGCCGCGTAGGAGCGGCCGGTGACCTGCCGGACGACCAGGCCGAGCAGGACGTAGTTGGTGTTGGAGTAGGCGAAGCGGCCGCGGTCGGCCGGAGGGTGGGTGAGCGCCAGGCGTACGGCCTGATGAGGGGTGAGGGCGACCAGGCCCCCGGTGTCCGCGGTGAAGTCGTACAGGCCGCTGGTGTGGGTGAGCAGGGCACGCAGGGTCAGCGCGCGCCCGTCGTTCCCGGCTCCGCGCACCAGCCCCGGCAGATGCCGCTCCACCGTGTCGGACAGGGACAGCCGCTGTTCTGCGGCCAGTTGCAGGACGACCGTCGCGAGGAAGGTCTTCGTGACGCTGCCCGCCCGGAAGTGGTCGGCGGGACCGATGCCGGGACCGGTGGTGGCGAAGTGGGTGGTGCCGTTCTCGTCGCGGGAGAGCAGGGCCGCGGCCGGGGCGCCGCCTTCGGTGACCAGCAGCGGAAGGACCGCGTCCGCGGCCGGTGCGGGGGGCGCCGAGGAGGCGGCCGGGGTCAGGCACAGGAGGGCCGCGGCCACAGGTACGGCCAGTAGGGTCCGGAGCGGCGGCATGGCGGGAACCCTACTTGTCGGCATACGGAACCGTCCCTTGTCGGCATGGCGGGACCTCCTTGTCGCGGCCCATCATGCAGGGCGCGGAACGTTCAGTTCCGGTGGGGGTGGCTCCGGGCGCCGGAGCTCTCACGCCCCATCGGCACCCTGGGCGTCGGGCACTTGTCGGGTGAGAGACAATGGAGGCTCTGTCAGGGCGGGTTGCATGAGGGGACGCATGTCGGAGGCGGAGCGGGCGGGGACATCCCGTCAGGACAACAGCGCACGTCTCCTCGCCGGGCGGTACCGGCTGGGAGATGTGCTGGGCCGCGGGGGCATGGGCACGGTGTGGCGTGCCGAGGACGAGACCCTGGGGCGCACCGTCGCCGTCAAGGAGCTGCGGTTCCCCTCGAACATCGACGAGGAGGAGAAGCGCCGGCTGATCACGCGGACGCTGCGGGAGGCCAAGGCCATCGCGCGGATCCGCAACAACAGCGCGGTGACGGTCTTCGACGTCGTCGACGAGGACGACCGGCCCTGGATCGTGATGGAACTCGTCGAGGGCAAGTCGCTCGCCGAGGTCATCCGGGAGGACGGCCTGCTGGAGCCGAGGCGTGCGGCGGAGGTCGGGCTCGCGGTGCTCGACGTGCTGCGCTCGGCTCATCGACAGGGCATCCTGCACCGTGATGTGAAGCCCTCCAACGTGCTGATCGCCGAGGACGGCCGGGTCGTGCTCACCGACTTCGGCATCGCCCAGGTCGAGGGCGACCCGTCCATCACCTCCACCGGCATGCTCGTCGGCGCGCCCTCCTACATCTCCCCGGAACGGGCCCGGGGCCACAAGCCGGGGCCGGCGGCCGACCTGTGGTCGCTCGGCGGTCTGCTGTACGCGGCGGTCGAGGGCGTGCCGCCGTACGACAAGGGCTCCGCGATCGCCACGCTCACCGCGGTGATGACCGAGCCGCTGGAGGAGCCGAAGAACGCCGGGCCGCTGCGGGACGTCATCCACGGGCTGCTCACCAAGGACGCGGCCAAGCGGCTCGACGACGCGGGTGCGCGGAGGATGCTGAACGCCGTCATCCACGCGCCCGCGTCCAAGGCCGCGGAGCCCGAGGCGCCGGACGCGACGAAGGTCGTGCCGCTGCCCGCACAGCCCGACGCACCCTCGGAGAAGGGCGGTTCGGGCGGTTCCGGGGACGCCGGGGAGCGGCTGCGGGGGGCGCTGCGCTCGGTGCGCAAGGCGGCTGTCGCGGCGGGGGCCGGGGCGGCCGCTCGGGCCAAGACGGCGGACGGGAAGGCCGATTCGGGCGCGGGTTCGGGCGCGGGCGCCGGTTCGGGTACTGGCACGGGTTCGGGGTCCGGATCTGGGTCGGGGGCCGGTCCGGTCAGTGGCCCGGGATCCGGCGCCGGCTCGGGCTCCGGTTCGGGTTCGAGGCCTGCCTCGGGTTCCGGGGCCGGATCCGAGGCCGGGGGTAACGCGGCTTCGGGTGGACGTAGTTCGGGGTGGCCCGTGATGACGCCGCCCGCCGATCTGCCGACTCGGTCGGTGCCCAGGGCGCCGCTGACCGATGTGGTGCCGCGGCGGACGCTGGTGGTCATCGCCGTGGTCGTGGCGCTGGCCGTGCTCGGGGTGGTGCTGGCCGTCACGTTCGGCGGGGACGATTCCAAGGACTCCGCGGGCGGGGACACCAAGGCGTCGGCAGAGGCGAGCGCCGGTGACACCAAGGCGGACGAGAGCGGCGGGGCGAGTCCGGACGGGAAGGCGAGCGAGTCGGCCACGTCCGGGGAGGCCTCCGGGGCAGGCCCGAGTGCCGAGGCGAGTGCGACCACCGGCAGTGGGAAAGGCTCTGACGGTTCGTCCACCGGGTCCTCCGGCAAGGGCAGCGGTGCGGCGACCACGCACGAGGGCAGCCAGGGGTACTCGATCGGGCTGCCCAAGGGGTGGAAGTACCAGTCCACCAGCGCCGCGGGCGATCGTTTCACCGGGCCCGACGGACAGAAGCTGCTCATCGGCTGGACCACCACGCCCAAGGACGACCCGGTCGCCGACTGGGAGAACCAGGAAGGCGGCATGCAGCGCGCCCAGTACCAGCGGATCCGCATAGAGGCGGTGAACTACCGGGGCTGGAACACGGCCGACTGGGAGTTCACCTATGTCGACGGCGGCACCAAGTACCGGAGCATCGACCGCGGGTTCGTCGTCGACGACGATCTGGGGTATGGGCTGATGTACACGGCGAAAGCCGCCAATTGGGGCAGCGAGCTGCGTAAGGACACATGGCGGACGCTCACGAGGACCTTCGAACCGGAGGATTGACCGTCACTTGGAGTGACGGGTCACGGTTTGGGGCCTGAGATCTGGCATCCCCTCTTGGTGAGTTGCCTCCGGCACGTATCGTGAGTGCTTGCGGACCGTACGCATCCAGGTATGTATGCACAACGGGACGTGACGCGAACGGAATTGACCGACCGGGCGGCCGGGGGAGGCATCGTGGACGAGTACGCGGGTCGGGTGCTCGCCGACCGTTACCGTCTGCCGCTGCCGCCGTCCGACGAGTACGAGCTCACCGAGACCCGGGCCTTCGACACCTACAGCGGGCAGGAAGTCCTGGTCCGCCAGGTGCCGTTGCCGGAGGTCGTCGAGGCCGAGGTGCTCGACGCGGAAGGGTTGCCCGACGGTTTCACCGCGCGTGACCGGGGCGCGGCGCCGCGTCGGCCCGCAGGGCGGGGGAGTACCCGTCGGCCCACCGAGCCGGCCGTGCGACGGGCCGTGGAGGCCGCGCAGGCGGCGGCCCGGATCCCGGACCATCCCCGGCTGGACCAGGTCTTCGACGTGTTCGCCGAGGGCGGTTCGCTCTGGATCGTCAGCGAGTTGGTGTCGGCGCGACCGCTGGCCGCGCTGCTCGCCGAGAAGCCGCTGACGCCGTACCGGGCGGCGGAGGTCGCCTCCGACGTGCTGATGGCGCTGCGGGTGCTGCACGCGCACGGCTGGGTGCACCGGAACATCACCGCGCGGACGGTTCTCGTCTGCGACGACGGACGGGTGATGCTGACCGGGCTCGCGGTCGGGGCCGCGGAAGAGGCGCTGTGCGGGTACGACCCGGTGCCCGCGGACGACGATGCCGGTGGCGTCGGCTTCGGCGGGCCCGGTGTGGGACCCGGCGGCGGTTCCGGAGGGCCGGGGGCGTCTGTCTCCGTCGAGGTGGATCCCGAGGCGGCTCGACGGGCCGCGATCGAGGCACGGGCGGCCGGCGGGCTGCCGCCGGTCGAGGGGCCGCGCGGTGGCGCCGGCCCGGGCGGTGCGGGTTCCGGGGCGTCGGCGCCCCGGGCCGTCGAGAGCGGCGGGGACATCCGGGCGGCGCGGGCCGGAGCGATCGCCGCGTATCGCGCGGGGGCGAGGGCCGCCGCCCGGGTGCAGGAGGCCCAGAACGGCCGAGCGGCCCTCCCGGGCGCCCGCCCGACGCCGGAGGCCAACGGCGCCTCGTCCCAGGCGCCGTACCCGTCGGGGAACGGCGCGACGCAATCGCCGTACCCCTCGGCGAACGGCGCCGCGCAACCGCCGTACCCCTCCGCCAACGGCATCCAGCAGCACCCGTCGGCCCCCCCTTCCGGACCGCCCGGGCAGATCGCCGATCCCTACGGCGTCCGCGCCACGCCCTGGCACGGCGCCGCCCCCCGCACCGGCACCCCCGGCGCACCCCCGGCCACGGGCGAACGCGCGGGGGCACAGCCGGACCCCGGCCGCCCCGCCCTCCCCCCGGGTACCGCCGTCCCGGGCCAGGCGGGTCCCACCGGCGCCGGTCGCGCCGCGCCCGGCCGTACGGGCCCCGGTGTGCTCGGACCCGCGGCGGGACCCCCGGGCACGGGCGCCCGGCTCCCGGGTCAGGCAGGCCACGGCGTCCCCGTCCCCGCGACCCCCGGCGCCCCCGTCGCCGCCCGTTGGGACGAGCTCGCCGCTGTCGCTCCCGCGCCCAGAGGGCCCGCCACCGCGCTTGCCGCGGAGCGGGCGCGGCAGGCCCGGATGGCGGTCGTCGGTCCGGTCACCGAGCGATGGGCGCCCGAGCAGGCCGGGCCCGTGCACGAGAACTGGCAGTTGGCGGCGCCGATCGGTCCCGCCACCGACCTGTGGGCGCTCGGGGCGCTGCTGTTTAGGGCCGTGCAGGGGCACGCGCCGTATCCGGAGGAGTCCACCGCCGAGCTGGTGCAGATGGTGTGCGCCGAGCCGCCCGCCTTCGCGGAGGAGTGCGGGCCGCTCCGGCCGGTCGTCGAGTCGCTGCTGCGCCAGGACCCCACCGAGCGGCTCGACTTCGAGGAGTTGCGCGGCTGGCTGCGCTCCCTCGTGCGGTCGGCGCCCGAGCCGGAGGCCGGGGCGCATGTCGTGGCGGCGCCGCCGGTCGACGCCAGCCGGCTGCCCGTCGTGCGTCGGCGCGGCGAGCTGGTGCGCCGACGCCGTGCCGGGCTGCCCGCGCATCACGGGCGGCACAAGCGGGCGCGGCAGGAGGCCGGTTCGCCGCGCAGCCTCGGCCGTACGCTGCTGGTGCTGATACTGCTGCTGATGGCGGGGGCGATCGCGTACGCCATGCTCTTCATGCCCAAGGCCGACACCGGAAGCGGCGCCGACGACACCGACCGCACCGGGGCCACCGGCGAGGTCGGTCAGGCACCGGAGGCGAGCAGCGAGCCCCGGCCGGACCAGACGTCACCGGCGGACGACAACACCCCCTCGAAGGGAGCGGGTTCCACCGAGACACAGACCGGCACCGACCCCGACCTCCCCGACGGATTCGCCCTGCGCGCCGACGACGAGGGCTTCGAGGTCGCCGTCGCCAACGGGTGGGACCGGACGGGGAAGAACGGCCGAGGACAGGTCGTCTACTCCCACGGGGACTTCGAGCTCATCGTCGTACCGGGCCGGGACACCGCCGCCGAGTACGGCAGCGACCCGATGGCGTACCAGCGGGAGGAAGAGCCGGAGCTGCAGCCGTACCGGGACTCCAGCTGGGCCACCTCCACCGGTCTGAAGACCATCGAGGTGGGCGGACGGACCATGGCCGAGGGCCAGTTCACCTGGACCGACGACGCGGGCCGCGAGCGCTTCGTACGCAATCTCGCGATCCTGGTCGGTGACCGGTACCACGTGGTGCAGGTGCGTGGTCCGGAGGCCGAGCGGGACGAGGTGACGCGACTGTTCGAGCAGGCGTCGGCGACGTACCGGGTCACCGGCTGATCAAGCCTTCCGACTGTGGGTGACGGGCCGCGGACGGTTGCGTTCCGGGGGTGGAAGCGACAACCGTCACAGTGCTGTCTCTGTGCGGCCCCGCAGGTTCCCTGGGCGTGCGCCGGTCCTTAATGTGACCCTGTCAAGAGCATTGCGGGGCAACGTGAATCAGATGCAGGGCCGGCTCCTCGCGGGGCGATACCGACTGGCCGACGCCATCGGCAGCGGCGGTATGGGCCGGGTGTGGCGTGCGCACGACGAGGTGCTGCACCGGGCCGTCGCGATCAAGGAGTTGACCGCAGCGCACTTCGTCTCCGAGAGCGACCAGGAGCGGCTGCTCGCCCGTACCCGGGCCGAGGCCCGCGCGGCGGCGCGGATCAACCACTCGGCGGTCGTCACCGTGCACGACGTGCTCGATCACGACGCCCGGCCGTGGATCGTGATGGAGCTGGTCGAGGGCCACTCGCTGGCCGACGCGGTCAAGGAGCAGGGCCGGGTCGAGCCGCGCGAGGCCGCCCGGATCGGACTGTGGGTGCTACGGGCCCTGCGCGCCGCGCACTCCGCCGGTGTCCTGCACCGCGACGTCAAACCCGGCAACGTCCTGCTCGCCGAGGACCGCCGCGTCCTGCTCACCGACTTCGGCATCGCGCAGATCGAGGGCGACACCACCATCACCCGCACCGGCGAGGTCGTCGGCTCCGTCGACTACCTCGCCCCGGAGCGGATCCGCGGTCATGACCCGGGCCCGGCGTCCGACCTCTGGGCGCTGGGCGCCACCCTGTACACGGCGGTGGAGGGCAGGTCGCCGTTCCGCCGTACCTCGCCGCTCTCCACCATGCAGGCGGTCGTCGAGGAGGAGGCCCCGCAGCCCGCGTACGCCGACGCGCTCGGCCCCGTCATCGCGGCCCTGCTGCACAAGGACCCCGCCGTACGCCCCGACGCGGCCGCTGCCGAGCTGATGCTCGCCGAGGCGGCCGAGGGCCGGCGGCCGAACGCGGCGCAGGTGTACGTGCCGACGCAGGCCGCGCACCACCCCCGGGTCGCGCCCGAGCGGCCCACGACCCCGGAGCCGGCCCCGGCGGCCCCCACCGCCCCCGCCCCTCCCCGGCGCCGCCTGCGCACGCTCGCCCTCGTCGTGGTGGTCGCGGCCCTGGTCGGCGGAGGCACGGTCCTGGCGCTGCAGAAGTGGGACGAAGGACGGCGCCAGGGCACGACCGTGACGTCGACTCCCACGAACAAGTCGACCGGGAGCCCGCGGTCCAACGTCCCCGCGGGCTGGGTGCGCGTGGACGACCCGCTGGGATTCAGCCTCTCCCTGCCCGAGGGCTGGGAGCGCAGCGTGTTCAGTGACCAGGACGGCCTGACGCAGATCGACTACTCGCCCGACGGGGGCAGGAACCTGCTGCGGATCGCCGTCGACAGCGCCCCGGACTTCGATGACCCGTACGCCCACCAGGTCGCCCTGGACGAGCAGTTGAAGCAGCGACTCGTGGACTACACCACGGTCGGCCTGAAACGCACGCTCTACCGCGACCGCCAGGCCTCCCGCCTGGAGTACACCTGGACCCAACTGGCCAAGGACTCCGACTTCCCCGGTCCGTTCCAGGCCGTCGATCAGATGTACATCGCCGACAGCGGCGCCGAGTACGCCTTCTACATGTCCGCCCCCGTGGGCGAATGGGCCAGGGCCGAGGAGCGGTTCGAGACCGTGCTCAAGAGCTGGCGCGAAGGCTGACGCAGTTGGCCGGTCAGCGCCGCGGAAGGCAGCCGTCCGGCGGGGCATGATGGGGCGTATGGCGACCCACGGGGATCACGGGGAGAGCGACTTCCCGGTCATCGCAGGCCGTTACCGTCTGGAGGCGCGGATCGGGCGCGGCGGCATGGGTGTCGTGTGGCGGGCCACCGACCAACTCCTGGGGCGAAGCGTGGCGGTGAAGGAGTTCCCCTTCGACGAGACCGATCCCGGCGCGATCTCCCCGGCGGACCTGCGGCGCCGCCGTGAGCGTACGCTCCGCGAGGCGCGGGCGGTCGCGCGGCTGCGGCATCCGCACATCATCGTCGTGCACGACGTCGTGGAGCACGCCGAACGGCTGTACATCGTCATGGAGTTGATCGACGGCGGCTCCCTCGCCGACCGGATCGTGGCGCACGGACCCGTCGACGCCGTCGAGGCCGCGCGGATCGGCGCCGAGCTGCTGAGCGCGCTGCGCACCGCGCACGCGGCCGGGGTGCTGCATCGGGACATCAAGCCCGCGAACGTCCTCATCGACACCGCCACCGGCCGGGTCGTGCTCACCGACTTCGGGATCGCCCAGGTCGCGGGCGCCAGCACCCTCACCGAGACCGGCACCTTCGTCGGCTCGCCCGAGTACACCGCGCCGGAGCGGATGTCCGGCTCGGGTACCGGTTCCGCCTCCGACCTGTGGTCGGTGGGCGCGCTGCTGTGCACGGCCGTCAGCGGTGAATCGCCTTTCCGGCGCGACTCGTTGGGCGGCATCCTGCACGCGGTCGTCTTCGACGAGATACGGCCGCCCCCGCAGGCCGCCCCGCTGCTGCCGGTCGTACGGGGCCTGCTGGAGCGCGATCCGCCACGACGGCTCGACGCGGCGCAGGCCGAGTGGATGCTGCGGGACTTCCTGGCCGGGGTCCACCGCCCCGCGCCGGTGCCGGCGCCATCGGTGTGGCGGTCGCCGAAAAGCGTGCTGGTGAGCCTGGTCCTGGTCGCCGCGACGGCGGTGACCGGGGTGTCGGCGGTGGCGTTGCTGGTCGACGGGGACAGCGACGGAAACGTTCCTCCGGTGCCGTCGAGTTCGGCGCCCGGGACGTCGTCCAGCCCATCCGGCGGCGCCTCGCCCAGTCCCTCCGCCGGTGCCTCGTCGCCCGCTCCTACCGGCCCAAACCGGAGATAAGCCCTGCGAGGGGTCACGGCTCTGTGACCGGACGGCGTTCGAGGTGGCTCGAGTGTGCCTTGGCGCGATATGGATGGACTCATGAACAGCAACGGGGGAGGCCCTTACGGGTCCGACGAACCAACCAGTTTCGGCCTGCAACCGCCAAGAGCGTCGGCGGCCGTGCCCCACCCGGACCATGTGCCGCACCCGGGCAACCCGTACGCGGCGCCCACCCAGGTCGTCCCGCCGCAGCAGCCCGCGGCCGCGGACCCCGGTGCCGGTCGTCTGATCGCGGGCCGCTACCGGCTGTTGAGCAAGCTCGGGCACGGCGGCATGGGCACGGTGTGGCGGGCCAAGGACGAGACCGTGGACCGCGAGGTGGCCGTCAAGGAGCCCCGCATCCCCGACCACCTTCCCGAACGCGAACGCGCCAACGCCTTCGAGCGGATGCGCCGCGAGGCCCGCGCCGCCGCCCGGCTCGACCACCCCTCCGTCGTGAACGTGCACGACGTGGCGCTGGTGGACGGCCAGCCGTGGATCGTGATGGAACTGGTCCAGGGCCGCTCCCTCGGCGACGTCCTCCAGGAGGGCACCCTCGACGCCCGCGAGGCCGCCCGCATCGGCCTCGACGTGCTCGGCGCCCTGGAGGCCGCGCACGCGGCGGGCATCCTGCACCGGGACGTGAAGCCGGACAACGTGCTGCTCGGACGGCACGACCGGGTCGTGCTCACCGACTTCGGCATCGCCCAGATCGAGGGCGAGACCAATCTGACCGACACCGGCGGCTTCGTCGGCTCGCCCGAGTACATCGCGCCCGAGCGCGTGCTGGGCCAGCGTCCGGGCCCGGCGAGCGACCTGTGGTCCCTCGGTGTGGTGCTGTACGCGGCGACCGAGGGCGTCTCGCCGTTCCGCCGCAGCAACACCCCGGCCACGCTCCAGTCCGTCCTCAACGCCACCCCGGCCGCGCCCGCCTCCGCGCAGGGCCCGCTCGCCGAGGTCATCACCGGACTGCTCCAGAAGGAGCCGGCCCACCGCCCGAACGCGGCCCAGGTACGGGCGCTGCTGGACAGGGCCGCGGCCCCGCCGGCGCCTCCCGCTCCGACGCAGGTCGTGCAGCTGGCGGGCGGCCCGGAGACGGGCGTCCGGCTCGGCCGGGGAGCGCTCGTCGGCATCGGTGCCGCGTTCGTCGCGGTCGTCGTCGCGGCGGCGGGTCTGGTGGTCGCCGACCCCTTCGGAGGCGAGGAGGGCCCGTCCGATCCCTGGGCCCTGAAGGCCGAGCAGAAGCTGGGCGTGACGCTGAGCGTGCCCAAGGACTACCAGGTGGGCAAGCCGGACGCCGACGAGACGGACAAGAACTGGGTGACGTACTCCGACGCGAGCGGCGCGATCTCGATCGGCGTGCACGTGACCCGGAGGGCCGACGACACCTCGGGCACCCTCAAGGGCTCCGCCGCGGCCCAGATGTACGCCGAGAACGAGGAGTTCGAGAGCTCCGGCGAATACGACCTCTCCATGCCCGCGAACCCCCGGACCAACACGAAGGAGACGACCTACAAGGGCAAGAAGTCGGCCGAGAACACGGTCGTCTACACCACCAACGACACCCAGAACCCCCTCCCGCGCGAGCTGAGGGTCTTCTACTACATGAACTCCGACAAGGACATGTACAAGGTGACGATCAGCTATCCCGGCAAGGGTGACTTCACCGAGCGGGGACGCGAGGTGGCCGAGAAGGTGATCGCGGATCTCGACATCAAGACGCTCTGAACTGAGGCTTCCACGTGCGATTGGTCGGCGGACGCTACCGGCTGCTCGAACGCATCGGCTCCGGCGGCATGGGCACGGTGTGGCGCGCGCTCGACGAGCTGGTCGAGCGTGAAGTCGCCGTAAAACAGCCGCGGTTGCCCGGTGACCCCGAGGACGAGTCGTACCAGCGGGCCGCCCATCGCCTCTACCGCGAGGCCCGGGCCGCCGCGCGGGTCGAGCATCCGTCCGCCGTCGCCGTCCACGACGTCGTCGTGGAGGAGGACGGACTGCCTTGGATCGTCATGGAGTTGGTGCGCGGCGAGTCCCTGCACGAGCGGCTCCGGGAGGGCCCCCTGGAGCCCGTCGAGGTGGCCAGGATCGGCCTCGCGGTCCTCGGCGCCCTGCGCGCCGCGCACTCCGTCGGCATCGTGCACCGGGACGTGAAGCCGGCGAACGTCCTGCTCGGCGGGCACGACCGAGTCGTCCTCACCGATTTCGGCATCGCCCATGTCCAGGGCGAGGAATCCCTCACCGCCACCGGGGAGTTCGTCGGCTCACTGGAGTTCATAGCCCCCGAGCGCATGTCGGGCCGCACCGCCGGGCCGCCGTCCGACCTCTGGTCCCTCGGTGTCCTCCTCTACGCCGCCGTGGAAGGCTGGTCGCCTTTCCGCCGTACGACGGTGGAGTCCACGCTCGCCGCGATCCTCGCCGTCGACCCGCCCGAGCCGAAGCGGGCGGGCGCCCTCGGGCCGCTGCTGGTCCGGCTGCTGGCGAAGGACCCCGCGGCGCGACCGGACGCCGAGGAGACCGCGGCGGCGCTGCGGGCGGTGGCCCCCGGGGCACGGCAGCCGACCTCCGGCGCCCAGGAAGCCGCGGAGCCGCGGGAGCCCGAGCCGCAGGACGCGTCGGAGCTGGCCGAGTTCGGGGACGACATCGGCACCGTGCGGCTGGCGCCGGAAGCCGACACCTCCGCCGAGCCGATCGCGGTCATATCCGCCGTACGACCGGGCCCGCGTCGCCCCCTCCACCGCCGCCCCCTCCCTCTGGCCCTGCTCGGCGGCACCCTCGTCGGCGCCTCCTGGCTCGGCGTCGCGCTCCTCACGGGCCCCGACAGCGGCGCGGCCACGAGGAACACCACGGCGACCCGTACGGCGGCCCCGGGGCCCAGTGCCGAACCCGGTTGGGCCGCCCACCCGGAGAAGGCGATGCACGCCACCCTCGCCCTCCCCACCGAGTACGAGGAGTTCGCCCGCCAGGGCAGCGCCTCCATCCAGCCCCGCGTCGTCGAGTACGCGGACCCGGACAGCGCCGTACAGATCCGCCTCACCCAGTGGGACAAGGCGCCCGGAACCCCCATGAGCCAGGCGAAGCAGCACGCGGCGACATGGGAGTTCTTCGAGGACCCCAGCACCCAGTACACCGAGACGACCTTCCGCGGCTGGGAGGCCGTGCAGTCCGACAGCACCTACGGGGAACCGGAGTTGCGGCGCCGCGTCCTGGAGCTGTTCGTCCGCACCGACGACCACCGGCTGTACGAGCTGCGCGTCGAGATGCCCAAGGGCACGGCGCAGGAGAAGACGGGCACCGCGGTTTTCAAGGACGCCCGCGACCGGCTCAGGATTGCCACAACGCCCTGATCAGCGCATTTGTTGCCAGCAGTCACTGGCGGCATGTGAGCACTCGGTGAATCCCCATTACCGCCGGGTACACAAAGCCTTCGGAGCGGCATACCCTGCGCGTCATGACGGACTCGCAGGCCCCGGCACAGACCGGCACGAATCCCCTCGCCCCCGCCCCGGAGGGCGCCCGCACCGCCGCCGACGTGGTGACCCCGGAGCTGGTCGCCCAGCTGACCCGCGGTGTGGCCGGTTCGGGACGCACCGCCAACCACACGCCCTTCACCGGCGAGAAGCTGGCGGACCTGCCGGAGTCCACGCCCGAGGACGTGGAGAAGGCGTTCGCCGCGGCCCGCGCCGCCCAGGCGGTCTGGGCGCAGACCCCGGTGAGGCAGCGCGCGGCGGTGCTGCTGCGCTTCCACGACCTGGTGCTGGAGCGCCAGGCCGAGGTGCTGGACCTGATCCAGCTGGAGACCGGCAAGGCCCGGCTGCACGCCCACGAGGAGGTGCAGGCCGTCGCGATCGCCGCCCGGCACTACGGTCGCCGGGCCGCCGCCTACCTGAGGCCGAAGCGGCACGCGGGTGCCATGCCCACGCTCACGCGGGTCACCGAGCTGCGCCACCCGCGCGGGGTCGTCGGCCAGATCGCGCCCTGGAACTACCCCCTGGAACTCTCCGTCGGCGACGCCCTGCCCGCCTTCGTCGCGGGCAACGCCGTCGTCATGAAGCCGGACACCGAGACCTGCCTGACCGCCCTGTGGGCCCGTGACCTGCTGATCGAGGCCGGGCTGCCCGCCGAGGTCTTCCAGGTCGTACTCGGCGAGGGCCCGGTCGTGGGGCCCGAGGTCGTCCGCCACGCCGACTACGTCTCCTTCACCGGCTCCACCCGCACCGGCCGGGAGGTCGCCCAGAGCGCCGCCGCCCGCCTGGTCGGCGTCTCGCTCGAACTCGGCGGCAAGAACGCCATGCTGGTCCTCCAGGACGCCGACATAGAGAAGGCCGCGGCCGGCGCCATCCGCGCCTGCTTCTCCTCCGCGGGCCAACTGTGCATATCCATCGAGCGGTTGTACGTCCACGAGTCGATCGCCGACGCCTTCCTGGAGCGCTTCGCCGCCCGTACGAAGGCCATGCGGCTCGGCCGCTCCCTCGCCTACGGCGCCGACATGGGCTCGCTGGTCGGCGAGCGGCAGTTGGAGACCGTCAAGCGGCATGTGGAGGAGGCCGTCGCCAAGGGCGCGAAGGTCGTCGCCGGCGGAGTCGCCCGGCCGGACGTCGGCCCGTACTTCTTCGAGCCGACCATCCTCGACGAGGTGACCGAGCCCATGGCGGTCTGCAGCGAGGAGACCTTCGGTCCGGTCGTCTCCATCTACCGCTTCTCCAGCGAGGACGAGGCGATCGAGCACGCCAACGCCACGCCGTACGGCCTCAACTCCTCGGTCTGGACGAAGGACGGCGCCCGCGGCCGAGCGGTGGCGGCACGGCTGCGCACCGGCACGGTGAACGTCAACGAGGGCTACGCCCCCGCCTACGGCAGCGTCCAGTCCCCGATGGGCGGCATGAAGGACTCCGGGCTCGGCCGCCGGCACGGCTCCGAGGGCATCCTCAAGTACACCGAGGCCCAGACGGTCGCCCAGCAGCGGCTGCTGCCCATGGCCCCCTCGCTGGGCATGGACGACGAGAAGTACGCCCAGCTCATGAGCCGCAGTCTCAGGCTCATGAAGGCATTCCGGTTCCGCTAGTCCGCTCTTCGCCCAAGAGTCGGTCAGTCCGCCATGGTTCAAGAGGAGAGCGCGTGAGCAAAGACGCTTACGACTACGACGTCATCGTCGTCGGATCAGGCTTCGGCGGCTCGGTGACCGCCCTCCGCCTGACGGAGAAGGGCTACACGGTCGGTGTCCTGGAGGCGGGTCGGCGCTTCACCCGCGAGACCCTCCCGAAGAACTCCTGGGACCTGAAGAACTTCCTCTGGGCCCCGAAACTCGGGATGTTCGGCATCCAGCGCATCCACCTGCTGGGCAACGTCATGGTGCTGGCGGGCGCGGGTGTGGGCGGCGGATCGCTGAACTACGCCAACACCCTCTACGTACCGCCGAAGCCGTTCTTCGAGGACCCGCAGTGGCGGGACATCACTGACTGGCAGGAGGAGTTGAAGCCGTACTACGACCAGGCCCAGCGGATGCTCGGCGTGCGGCTCAACCCCACCATGACCCCCTCCGACGTCCATCTGCTGGCCGCCGCCCAGCGGATGGGCGTGGGGGACACCTTCCACATGGCCCCGGTCGGCGTCTTCTTCGGCGACGGTGAGGACGCGGACGGCTCGGTGCGGGCGCGCGCGGGCGAGCAGGTCGCCGACCCGTACTTCGGCGGCGCGGGCCCGGACCGCAAGGCCTGCACCGAGTGCGGCGAGTGCATGACGGGCTGCCGGCACGGCGCCAAGAACACCCTGAACGAGAACTACCTCTATCTCGCCGAGAAGGCCGGCGCGGTCGTCCACCCCATGACGACGGTGGTCTCCGTCACCGACGACTCGCAGGGCGGATACGCGATCGCGACGCTGCCGACCGGCCGGAAGAAGAGCGAGGGCCGCGTCTTCAAGGCCCGCCGGGTCGTCCTCGCCGCCGGCACCTACGGCACCCAGACCCTGCTGCACCGGATGAAGGCGAGCGGGCAACTGCCGTATCTCTCGCCGAAGCTGGGCGAGCTGACCCGGACCAACTCCGAGGCGCTGGTGGGCGCGCAGACCGACAACCGGCGCTACCGGAAGATCACCGGCGAGAAGAAGGTCGACTTCACCCGCGGGGTCGCCATCACGTCCTCGATCCACCCGGACGCGAACACCCATATCGAGCCGGTCCGCTACGGCAAGGGCTCCAACTCCATGGGCGGCCTGACGATCCTCCAGGTCCCGTACACCGAGGGCGCGTCGCGCGTCGCGGCCTGGCTGCGCAACTCCGCACGGCATCCGCTGCGGGTCCTGCGCTCGCTGTCCAACCGGCGCTGGTCGGAGAAGACCATCATCGGCCTGGTGATGCAGTCGCTGGACAACTCGCTGACGACGTACCTGAAGCCGGACGGCGTCGGCAAGGGCATGCTGACCGCCCGCCAGGGGCACGGCTCGCCCAACCCGATGCAGATCAAGGCGGCCACGGAGGGCGCGACCGCGCTCGCCGAGTCGATCAACGGCTTCGCGGGGTCCAATGTCGGCGAACTCATGGGCACCCCGCTGACCGCCCACTTCCTCGGCGGCTGCCCGATCGGCGCCACCCGTGAGACCGGCGTGATCGACCCGTACCACCGGCTCTACGGCCACCCGGGCATCTCGGTGGTCGACGGCGCCGCGATCTCCGCCAACCTGGGCGTGAACCCCTCGCTGACCATCACCGCGCAGGCCGAGCGGGCGATGTCGTACTGGCCCAACAAGGGCGAGGAGGATCCGCGTCCGGCACAGGAACAGCCGTACGAGCGGCTCCAGCCGGTCGAGCCCAAGACGCCCGCGGTCCCGGCGGAGGCGTTCGGCGCGCTGCGCCTGCCCTTCCTGGGGATGCCGGCGGTGCCGCCGAAGAAGTGACGGAGACAGCGAGAAGGACCTGCACCCCCCTCCGAGCGCAGGTCCTTCTCTCTTTGTTGCGTCAGGCTCTCGCCCGGGCTTTGGCCTCAGGCTCCGGTGAGGCTCACGCCTCGGCGCCCGCCCGGCGGCGCTTCATCGCGAACATCACGCCCGCACCGGCGACGATCGCGACACCGCCGACGGTGGCGATGACCGGCAGGTTCGAGTCCGAACCGGTCTCGGCGAGCTCACCGTCGACGTCGACCTCGTTCACGTCGGTGATCTCGTCCTTGCCGCCGGTCTGCGGCTTGGAGTCATCCGGCTTGCCCGGGTTCGAGCCGGCCGGCAGCACCTCGAAGAAGTAGATGCCGTAGTTCTCGTCCTCGGAGGTCCAGCACCCGTCCTCGGTGGAGTACTCGGCGAGGCCGATGGCGATGCCGACCGCGCTCGGGACCTCGCGGCTGACGCTGACCCGCAGGTCGTAGCTGATCGACTGGCCGCCCTCGAGGCTGAAGGTGTTGAGCGCGCCGCCCTCGCCGAACTGGGTGGCGATGTCGACCCAGGTGCCGCCGTTGCGCACCTGCACGGTGACGAGGTCGGTGTAGTCGTCCTCCAGCTCCCAGTCCATCGCGGCGACGCCGACGATCGGCAGGATCTCCTCGATCGTCTCGTCGCTGGAGTTGCTGACGTTGAACTTGAAGTTCGTCCAGCCGCTGCCGGCCACGACCTGCTCGGGCAGACCGGTGATCGAGCTGTGCAGCACCTCGCTGATGTCGATGACCGGGTCGCCGTTCTCGTCGACCGGGCACTCCTCGACGACCTCGTCGTCGCCCTCCTCGTCCTCGTCCTCGTCCTCGGACTCCGAGGCGGACGGGCTCGCGGTGGCGCCCGGGGAGGTGCTCTGGTCGGCCGGCGGGGTGCTGTCCGACGGGGCGGGGCTGGTGGTGTCGTCGGCGGGCGGGGTGGAGTCCGACGGGGCCGGGCTCGTGGTGTCGTCCGCGGGCGGCGTGGAGTCCGAGGGCGCCGGGCTCGTGGTGTCGGCGTCGGCCGGCGGGGTGGAGTCGTCGGCGGCCGGGGTGCTCTCCGTGGAGCTCGGCGCCGGCGACGTCTCGTCCGTGGCGAACGCCGCGGGGGCGGACAGCAGGGCGATCGGCGCGATGGCGGCGGTCGCCGCGGCGGCGGCCAGAGCACGGCGAAGCTTCATGAAGACCTCGAGGAGTCGATGCTGAGAGGCCTCCGCATGGGGGAGCGGGTGTGGCCCTTGGTTCGCATGGTTGGATCCGCGAAGCCTGCGAATGGTTGTCCCTTCACTCACACGGTTCTTATGTGAGCTGGGCCACTTTCCGGGCGGGTGTGCGGCCACGGCGAAGGGCCCCGCGGGACGGAGCCGCGGGGCCCTTCTTCCGTCAGCACCGGCGTCAGGGCAGCGCCGGTGCCTGGGGAGCGGCGCCGGGGGGTTGCGCCGCTTGTCTCGGTCGTGCGCCGCCGCGAGGTCTCGGCCGGGGCGGTGACACACTGCAATGCGGTTGTCTACGGCGGGACTTGGGGGCTTCGACCGTTCGGTGCGTCCCGCCGGTCGGCCCCGGGCGTCCCCGGAGCCGACCGTTCTCTTGGGTGACCGGGCTGCTGTCCCCTGCCGTCCGGTCACTTGACTGGAACGAGGTCCCACGACGCACGGCACGATCCGTACGTCTCATCGCTCCAGTGAGCCACGCGTGGTTCTTTCGGGCCCGCCCCTGGCTGGCACGGACACCACCACCAACGAAGCGTCCCGCGTGACGGTCACGCGCCGTACGGGTGAGGGCGGGCTCGAACTCAGATGCGACCGCGGCACAGTTCGAGCAGCGTCATCGCGAGGCCCGTGCCCGGCTTGCCCAGCGCCTGCCGGAAGTGGTCGAGGACCTCCATCTCGCGGGAGAGGTTCACCCGGCGTCCGCCGGAGGCGATCCGGGCCTCCTGGATGACGGCGGACACGGCCATCCGTTCCTGGATCAGGCCGATGATCCGGTCGTCGAGCGAGTCGATGCGCTCACGGGCACCGGTGATCACGTCGGCGGCCTCGGAGGTGCGGGCGCCGGTGACGTCCAGAGCGGTCATTTCAGGGGCTCCTTTGGGGGCGGGGCCCCGGATCGGCACGGTCCGGGAAACGACAGGCGCCCCGGGCCTTGTCGGCCCGGGGCGCCTGGGAAGTCGCTTGTCAGTTGCTCAAGCAGCACGACCATGGCAGCCGGCGGGCCGGATGCCATAGGTAAAGAGGAAGGTCGGGTGCGTGAGCATGGGGTCAGTATGCCGTGGCCCACGGTGACCGCCCAACCCGGTTCGCATCCTGAGACGTGAGCCGCCGTTTTGCGCCCCGTTAGAATCGAGGGCACAGCCCCTTTCAAGCCGCCGGAAGGCAACCCGTGTCACCAGCGACCCCCGCCGCCCCCGACACCGTCCTGGTCGTCGACTTCGGCGCGCAGTACGCCCAGCTCATCGCCCGACGCGTCCGTGAGGCCCGGGTCTACAGCGAGATCGTGCCGAGCACCATGCCGGTCGCCGAGATGCTCGCCAGGAACCCGGCGGCGATCATCCTCTCCGGCGGCCCCTCGTCGGTCTACGAGGAGGGCGCCCCCCGCCTCGACCGCGCGCTCTTCGAGGCCGGCGTCCCCGTCTTCGGCATGTGCTACGGCTTCCAGCTGATGGCGCAGAGCCTCGGCGGCACCGTCGACAACACCGGCGCCCGCGAGTACGGCCGCACCGACCTGCACGTGTCCCGCTCCTCCTCCACCCTCTTCGAGGGCACCCCGGCCGAGCAGCACGTCTGGATGTCGCACGGCGACGCCTGCTCCGCCGCCCCCGAGGGCTTCACCGTCACCGCGTCCACGGACGTCGTCCCGGTCGCCGCCTTCGAGAACGACGAGAAGAAGCTCTACGGCGTCCAGTACCACCCCGAGGTCATGCACTCCACGCACGGCCAGCAGGTGCTGGAGCACTTCCTGTACCGCGGCGCCGGCCTCACCCCGTCGTGGACCACGGGCAACGTCATCGAGGAGCAGGTCGCCGCGATCCGCGCGCAGGTCGGCGACAAGCGCGCCATCTGCGGCCTGTCCGGCGGTGTCGACTCCGCGGTGGCGGCGGCCCTGGTGCAGAAGGCCATCGGCTCCCAGCTGACCTGCGTGTACGTCGACCACGGCCTGATGCGCAAGGGCGAGACCGAGCAGGTCGAGAAGGACTTCGTGGCGGCGACCGGCGCCAACCTGAAGGTCGTCGACGCGCAGGAGCGATTCCTCGCCGCGCTGGCCGGCGTCTCGGACCCGGAGACCAAGCGCAAGATCATCGGCCGCGAGTTCATCCGGGTGTTCGAGCAGGCGCAGCTGGAGATCCTCCAGGAGGAGGGTCCCGAGGTCGCCTTCCTCGTGCAGGGCACCCTCTACCCGGACATCGTCGAATCCGGCGGCGGCACCGGCACCGCCAACATCAAGTCCCACCACAACGTCGGCGGGCTCCCCGACGACATCGAGTTCGAGCTCGTCGAGCCGCTGCGCCAGCTGTTCAAGGACGAGGTCCGCATGGTCGGCCAGGAGCTGGGCCTGCCCGAGGAGATCGTCCAGCGCCAGCCCTTCCCCGGCCCCGGCCTCGGTATCCGGATCGTCGGCGAGGTCACCAAGGAGCGCCTGGACCTGCTGCGCGAGGCCGACGCCATCGCCCGCGAGGAGCTGACCGCGGCCGGGCTGGACCGCGACATCTGGCAGTGCCCGGTGGTCCTGCTCGCGGACGTCCGCTCGGTCGGCGTCCAGGGCGACGGCCGCACCTACGGCCACCCGATCGTGCTGCGCCCGGTCTCCTCCGAGGACGCCATGACGGCCGACTGGTCGCGTCTGCCGTACGACGTCCTCGCGAAGATCTCCACCCGGATCACCAACGAGGTGCGGGACGTCAACCGGGTCGTCCTCGACGTGACGTCGAAGCCGCCGGGCACGATCGAGTGGGAGTAGTCCCTAGGTGCGCTTGACCAGGCGCACGGGTTCGCCGGGCTTCCAGATCTGAAGGACGAGGTACTTGTCGTCCTCGACGTAGGTCCTCACGACCTCGGTCAGCTCGGTGCGGAAGAGGTGGAACGGCTCCGGCGGTTCCACCTCTTCGCCGTACGCGGCCTTCTGCGCCGGGTCGGCGACCTCGATCGCCCGGCCGCTGATCCGTACGTCACCGCCGCCCATGGACTGGCCCTCCCCGGGGTTCGCCTGGAGCGCGAAGCGCGGGTCGCGGCGCAGGTCGAGCGCCTTGAGCGAGTCCGGCATCATGCCGAGCCACAGCTCACCGCCCCGGAAGCTCACCTCGAGCCCGCTGGTGCGCGGGGAGCCGTCCTTGCGCAGGGTGGCGAGGACGTGGTGCGTGAAGGCGCCGAAGCGCTTCTCCACGATCGCCGCGAATACGGGTTCGGCAGAGTTGAAGGCTGCCCAGTTCTCCGTCATACGGCGAGTGTGGCGCCGAATCCCGCCATCCGCTGTCCGGTATCAGACGCCGTACGGCACCGGGCGTACGAACCGCTGCCGGCCCTGTTCGTCGCGCACCGGCGTGCAGCCCGCCGCCGTCAGGCGCTGGGCCAGCTTGGCACGCCTGGCCTCGTTGACGCGCAGGGTGATCAGCAGGAACGCCGGGGTCAGGGCGGCGAGCGTGAGCAGGACCGCGAACTTCCCGGTCAGCGCGGCCAGCAGCACGAACAGCAGAGGGAAGGCCCAGGCCATGGTGAGCAGCTGCTTGCGGTTGCCGGCGGCACCCAGGGCGTCGTACCGGATGAGCGTCGTGATCAGGTCGACGTCCGGCTGAGCCGCGGGGACCGGCGTCAGCGAGCCCTGGTACATGCCGGGCACCGGGCCGCCCGCGCCCGCCTGCGGGAACGCCGCCGCGTTGGCCGCCGCGCGCTGCAGTGCCCGCGGATCGGCGTCCCGGACCATGCGGACGCACAGCATCTTCTGCTTGCCGACGTGGTGCAGGTCGGCGTAGGCGAAGCCGTAGCACTCGGCTATGTAGGCGAGCGCCCCGACGGTCTCCCACTCGGCGAAGGGGTGCACGAGCTCGACGACGTCCTGGGACGCGAGCTGCCGCATGAGGGCGGTGACGTGACGGTCGGCGATGCTCACGGGGACTCCTGGCGGTGCGTGGCTGGAAAGTGACGCGGATTTGCTGATTCCGGATACCAGACCCCTGACCGCCTGAAAGGGTTGCGCGTCATCTTTACAACTCGGCCCTGCCCTTTTGCCCTGACCGACGGTAACTTCCGGGCCGTAAAGCAATCAGTGCAGGAGGCTGCCACATGCTCGGGCCCACGCCGCCGGTTCCGCTCCCCACCGACCGGCTGCGCTTCGCGATGCCGCCGATGCACGAGTCGGTCGAGGACGAACGCCGGCACCGCAAGGAACGGCTCGCGGGCGCGCTGCGGATCTTCGGACGCCTCGGCTTCGAGGACGGGGTCTCGGGGCACATCACCGCGCGCGATCCGGAGTTCAGCGACTGCTTCTGGGTGAACCCCTTCGGGATGCCCTTCCGGCACGTCACCGTCAGCGACCTGGTGCTGGCCAACTCCGACGGACAGGTCGTCGACGGCCGCTACCACGTCAACCAGGCCGCCTTCACCGTCCACGCCCAGGTGCACGCCGCCCGCCCCGATGTGGTCGCCGTCGCCCACTGCCACTCCGTGCACGGCCGCGCGCTCGCCGCCCTCGGTGAACTGCTCGACCCGATCACCCAGGAGAGCTGCGCCTTCTACGAGGACATCGCCCTGTACGACGCCTACAGCGGGGTCGCCGTGGACGCCGTGGAGGGCCGCCGTATCGCCTCCGCGCTCGGTTCGCGCAAGGCGCTGGTCCTGCGCAACCACGGGCTGCTGACCGTGGGGGACTCGGTGGACGCGGCGGCCTGGTGGTTTCTGTCCCTGGAGCGGTCCTGCCAGGTCCAGCTGACCGCGAAGGCGGCCGGCCGCCCGGTGCTGATCGACCACAAGGCGGCGGTGGCGACGCGCGAGCAGCTGGGCGGGGACCTGGTGGCGTGGATCAACTACCAGCCGCTGTGGCAGGACATCAGCAGGAGCGAACCGGACCTGCTGAGCTGAAGTCCCGCAGGGCCGCTAGTGCCGCGTCAGGCAACGTTCGCCCCGTCGCGTCGCCCGGCACGCACTCTCGCCGCACCGGGCACAAGCCCAAGTACATCCAGTACGAGGGC
>NZ_JBSFOK010000063.1:0-39044 GCF_053587635.1 Streptomyces sp. NPDC003635
GGCCCGCGGCGTCGGCCGCCCGCCGCACCCGGCCCGTCGCCTGCTCCACGACCGACGGCTCCCCCTCGGTCCTGCGGCGCAGCCGGGCCCGTACGTCCGAGGGCCGCAGGGCGTGCCAGGCCACGCGGGCCCGGGGATGCGGCGCGGGCGTCGAGGCCACGCCGAGGGCGGCCCGGGCGCCGGAGAACAGGGCCACGGCGGCGCCGATGTCGACCGGCGCGTGCCGCAGCCCGGGCACCGGGGAGGGCCGACCGCGCCGGGACTCGCCGACGGCCACCATCAAGCCCGAGAGCGCAGCGCCGGACCGGGCGAGCGTCTGGGACCTGCGACCGATCTTGCGCGCGGCGGGTACGGCGGTGAGCAGTCGCCATACGTCGGCGAGTCCGCCCGTGGCCACGAGGTCCGCGGCCCACACCACCGGCGAGTCGTCGCCGTCCGCGAGCGCGACGGCCAGGTCGGAGCCCAGCAGTCCGGTCAGCACGTCGGTGTCGTCGGCCGACTCGGGACGGGCGACGGTGATCACGCAGCCGTGTTCGCGCAGCGACTCCACGACGTCGCGCAGCGGCCGGTCCCGTACGACGCGGTCGGCGAGGGCGGTGAAGTCCTCCAGAGCGGGATGGTCGACGACCACGACCCGAAGGCCGGCGTGGCGGGCGGCGTCCAGGACGGCCTCGGTCCAGGCGTCCGCGCTCTCCTCCTCGTCGGTGCACAGGGCGCTGGGATGCAGGACGAGCGTGCGGGCGGTCTCCAGCCGCCGTACCCGCTCCGCGTCCCGGACCAGCACTCCGGACCTGGCCAGGGCGCAGCCGAGGACCGCGTTGAAGGCGGCCGGTCCGTAGCGGGCGGCTTTGGGCGAGCCCGCGAGCACCGCTTCGGCGGCCTCCCCGGCGCTGTGCTTGACCAGCAGCGTCGCGGCGGCACCGACCATGCTGCCGGTCTCGGCGTGGTTGGCGTACTCGTGGGCGGGTGTGGAGCGCAGGGGCGGGCGCTCGCAGAGGTCGGGGGCCACGTCCGGGCGGTCGGGGTCGCAGAGCCGGTCGTGCAGGGTGTCGAAGGCGGCGGCCCGCGCCAGGGTCTCCGCCAGCTGGAAGGTGCGCAGGGTGCCGTCGAGCAGCAGCGAGGTCGGGGTCTGTCCGGCCCCGTGGGTCGCGGCGTTGGCGACCGCCAGCAGCAGGTCGGTGCGGGAACGGCCGACCCGGTCGCGCAGCCACCTGCGGAAGCGGGGGTTCTCCCGCAGCAGGGTCACGCCGGCGGTGACGAAGCGGGGCGAGGGCGGCAGCCGTAGCGCGTACGCGGTGAGGGCCGCCCCGGTGCCGGCCACGTCGGCCAGGAGCGCCGCGGCGGCCGTGCGGATGCCCTCGGGATCGCCGGGATGCACGAAGTCCTCGACGTCGTCGTCGCCCGGGCCGAGGCCGTGGCGTTCGGCGAGGGCGGTCGCCTTCTCCAGCACCTGATCCGTGACGGCTTCCTCGCGCGCGGCCACGACCAGCCGGGCCAGACCGCCGTCCCAGTAGGCGTACGCCACCTCCGGATGCTCGGCGAGGGCGACGGCCACCTTCCGCGCCGCCTGGGCGGTTCCGCCGTGGCGCCGCACGCACTCCGGCGCGGTGGGGCGCAGCGCGAGGTGCGCCCGTCGCCCGGACCGCCAGTGACGGTCGCCGCCCGGCAGCGCGTTGCGTGCGACGCGGCCGACCCGGACAGCGGCGTCGGCGCTCCTGACCCCGGCCCGTGCCGTCCCGGCCACGGCTCCGGCGGCGACGCCCGCGGCGGGCGCGGCTCCGCGCGCCAGCAGCCGGGGCCCGGCCAGCACGAGCCCGGCCACGGCGGCGGAGGGTCCGGTCAGCAGTCCCCGTCCCATGGCGCGCCTCAGCTGCCGCTACGGCTGCCGGGGCGCGCGGTGGACGCCTGGCCGGGAGATGTCTTTCCTGCCTTCTTGGCTTTCTTGGCCTTCTTGGCCATGGCCTTCTGTTTGGCGGCGGCACGCTTCTTGGAGCCGCCCTTCAGGGTGTCCTTCTGTGCGGCCGGCTGCCGGTCGGCCGCCGTGCTCCTACTTTCCGGTGTCTCTCCCGCGCGCGCTTCGTGCGGTCGCGGCTGGGTCAGCCAGGCCACAGCCGCACCGGTGACGGCGACCGGCCATTCCACCAGGCCCGTCACGCCGAGCACGCCGGCTCCGGTGTAGACCGCGATCCGCCGCCCACGGGGCGACACGCTGCCGATGGCGTCCAGCGCGCCCCCGGCGGCCCGGCCCACCGTGCCGGCGCCGGGGACCTTGCTCAGCGCCGAGGCCGTGGTGCGCAGCGGCTGCGGCAGGGTGGTCGACGATGTCTGCTCTGCCATGGCTTTCTCGCCTCCCGAGAGCGGGTCGCCTGCTTGATCCGGCGGGTTCCCGTGATTCGGATTTCGAAAAGGGAGGCCGGCGGTTCGGGGGAGGCGTCAGCGGTACGGCGCCGGGGCCCGGCCCCGACGGCCGCGAATTCAGCCGGTCGTGAAGGCGGCGCCGTCCACGGTGAAGGCGCCCGGGGCCGCGCTGTGGCCGGTGTGGGTCGCCTGATAGCCGGTGCTCACGCTCGCGTTCGGCGCGATCGCACTCACGCCCCGAAAGAATTCGCTCGGCCCGTCGGTCACGGCGACCGAAAGTGACCCACGCGAGACGTTGACCAGAAAGCGCTTTCCCTCTACCTTCCGTTCAACGGCGTGACCGGCCCCCACCCCAACGGGCACACACGTCGGCACTACTGAGGGATGGCGTTCAGCGTCATGTGCGCCGTTCATAGACGAGAACCGAAGGAAACCGAACAAGAGCCGAAAGATCTGACCCCACGCAGAGAAGGCATCGGGACATGACTTCACGAAGGACCAGGCGGCGCGCGCTGATCGGCGGGCTCGCCTCACTCGGCGTCACGGTTGGCATGATCACGACAGGAACGGCTCCGGCGGCGCACGCCGCCACCTGGCCGACTCCTACGGGCAGCCAGGCGGTGAGCGCCACGATCCCCGTCTCCGGGACGGTGGACGGCGGGATGAAGCGCTACTACGGCAGCGGCGACCTCGCCGGTGACGGCCAGGAGGAGGGCCAGGACCCGATCTTCCGGCTCGCGGCCGGCGCGACCCTGAAGAACGTCGTCATCGGCGCGCCCGGCGCCGACGGCATCCACTGCGAGGGCAACTGCACGCTGCAGAACGTCTGGTGGGAGGACGTCGGCGAGGACGCGGCCACCTTCCGGGGCGGCTCGACGTACACGGTGACCGGCGGCGGCGCCAAGAAGGCGGCCGACAAGGTCTTCCAGCACAACGGCCCCGGCACGGTGAACATCTCCAACTTCGCCGTCAGCGAGTTCAAGACGCTGTACCGCTCCTGCGGTGACTGCTCCACGCAGTACACGCGCCGGGTCAACCTCAGCAACATCGAGGTGACCGGCACCGGGAGCACCGCGCGTCTGGTCGGCATCAACGTCAACCGCAACGACGTGGCCACCCTGCGCGGCATCACGATCCTCAACGACGCGAGCCGCCGGGTCATCCCCTGCCAGAAGTACAACAACACCACCGCGGTGGGCACGGGCCCGGACAGCACCAACTGCCTGTACTCGACCTCGGACATCACGTACCGCTGATCCTCCCCCCGCGGTGAAGGCAGCCGTACGAAGTGTCCCCCCACGGCGCTTCGTACGGCCGCCGCGCCATTCCCGGCGTCCACGCGCGCGTGCTTCGCCGCGCCATTGCCGCCCGCACGGCGCCTCCGCACGGCCTGCGTGCCGTTCCCGGCCGCCAGGCGTGTGCACCTCGCCGGTCATTGCGGCCCGCAGCGCGTTGCCTAGCCTCGCCATTTCCGCCCGCACGCGCGCGTGCTTCGCCGCGTTATTCCCGCTCCACGCGAGCGCGTACCTGCTCGGTCACGTCGCGCAGATACCCGGTGTAGGCGGCGCGCAGCCGCGTTCCCGGCCAGTGGGCGGGGAGGAGTTCGGGCGGCAGTACGGGATCGGCCAGCAGATGGCGTACGACGGCGGCGAAGCCCGTGAAGCGTTCGGCGGGGCCCTTCGCCTCGGCGACGTGGGCCAGCAGCGCCCGCGCGGTCGCGGCCCACTCCTCCAGGGGCCACAGCGTCTCGGCCAGCTCCCGCGCGGGAGTGGCGGGTCGGGCGGTGTAGTGCTGGGCCACGGGGTCGAGGTCCGGCGGGAGGGGCCGGGTGAGGTTGGCTGGGCGCAGCCAGACGCCCTCGCGGAGTTCGGCCAGGCGCAACGCGGTCAGCCGGGCGCGCAGTTCGGCCCGCTCGGCGGGACCGCGGCCGGTCGCGGTGATCACGACCATCTCCCACTCGCCGTCCCACGCGCGCGTGCGGGGCCGTACCGCCTCGTCCTGGCGGCGCTGACGCTCCAGCAGCCGGTCGCTGAGCCGGTAGACGGTGTCCGCGCGCTGGAGGTCCCCGGCCGCCACCATTCGACTGAGCGCGGCCCGCACCGTGGAGCCGCCCACCCCGAAGGGCTCCACCCCGCGCACGAGGTCCTTCACCGGCAGCTCCGGCGGATGACTGCCGAGCAGCAGGCTCAGCACGACGGAGCGAGCGGACAGCGGCCGCAGGGCCGGTTCGACCGCCTCGGGCGCCCCAGCCGTGTCGTTCGTCCCCATGGCCGTACTGTACGGCGCCGATCTTCATGTTGCACTATTGCTGCGGTCGCAGTGAAAGTGCAACACTCACCGCATGGTCCCGACACCCGAGCACGAGCCGTACGCCACGCACGACGTCACCAACCAGCCCTCTCCCCTGGCCCCTTACGACGCCTCCGAGGACACGGCCCTGCTCGAAGGGCTGCGCCGCGAGGGCGCCGGATGGGCCGAGGGGGACGTCCGGCGGCTCGGCCGCGCGGCCGGTGGGGCCGAGGCCCAGGAGTGGAGCGAGCGGGCCAACCGCCACGAGCCGGAACTGCGCACCCACGACCGGTACGGCCACCGCGTCGACGAGGTCGAGTTCCACCCGAGCTGGCACGAGCTGATGCGGGTCGCGGTCAGCGAGGGCCTGGCCGCGGCGCCCTGGGCCGATGAGCGGCAGGGCGCCCATGTCGCCCGTTCCGCGGCCGGTCTGGTGTGGGGGCACACCGACGCCGGACACGGCTGCCCGACGTCGATGACGTACGCCGCCGTCCCCGCGCTGCGCGCCCAGCCGGACCTCGCCAAGATCTACGAACCCCTGCTGACCAGCCGGGAGTACGACCCCGGGCTGCGCGTGCCGACCGAGAAGCGGGGCCTGCTCGCGGGCATGGGGATGACCGAGAAGCAGGGCGGCTCCGACGTCCGCACCAACACCACCGCCGCCACGCCGACCGCGGAACCCGGTGTGTACACCCTGCGCGGCCACAAGTGGTTCACCTCGGCACCCATGTGCGACGTGTTCCTGGTGCTGGCCCAGGCGCCGGGCGGGCTGTCGTGCTTCCTGGTGCCGCGCGTGCTGCCCGACGGCACCCGCAACACCTTCCGCGTCCAGCGCCTGAAGGAGAAGCTGGGCAACCGGTCCAACGCCTCCTGCGAGCCGGAGTTCGACGGGACCGTGGCCTGGCTGGTCGGGCCCGAGGGACGCGGGGTCAAGACCATCATCGAGATGGTCAACTGCACCCGCCTGGACTGCGTGATGATGTCGGCGGCGCTGATGCGCAAGACGCTCGTCGAGGCCGGGCACCACACGCGTCACCGCAGCGCGTTCGGGGCACGCCTCCTCGACCAGCCGCTGATGCGCAATGTTCTGGCCGACCTGGCCCTGGAGTCCGAGGCCGCCACCACCCTCACCCTGCGTCTGGCGGGAGCCGCCGACCGGGCGGTGCGCGGCGACGCCGGTGAGGCCGCGTTCCGCCGGATCGCCACCGCCGTCGGCAAGTACTGGGTCACCAAGCGGGGCCCGGCCTTCACGGCGGAGGCGCTGGAGTGCCTCGGCGGCAACGGCTACGTGGAGGAGTCGGGCATGCCGCGCCACTACCGCGAGGCCCCGCTGCTGTCGATCTGGGAGGGCTCGGGCAATGTCAACGCCCTCGACGTGCTGCGCGCCCTCGGCAGGGAACCCGGCGTTGCCCAGGCCCTGTTCGACGAACTCGCCCTGGCCCAGGGGGCGGACGCCCGGCTGGACGCGGCCGTGACCCGGCTCAAGAACATGCTCTCCGAGGCCTCGCAGAGCGGCGCCCGGCGCCTGGTCGAGCTGATGGCCATGGCACTCCAGGCGTCCCTGCTGGTCCGGCACGCCCCGCCCGCGGTCGCCGACGCGTTCTGCGCGAGCCGGCTGGGCGGCGACTGGGGACACGCCTTCGGCACGCTGCCGGACGGGGTGGACGTGACGGGAATCGTGGACCGCGCGCTGCCGCACTGACTGGTTCGCACACAGTCACAGCCTGATTCCGCCCCGTTGTCAGTGCCGTGGTGCAGACTCCGAACCAGGTGGTTTTTGCCTGGGGAGGACTACGTGTTCACGGGGATCGACGAGGTCGACTGGGCCTCGATGCACCATGCGTACGGCAGCGCCGAGGACGTGCCCGCCTTACTGAGGGGCCTGGCCTCGGCGGACCTCGCCGAGCGTGAGACCGCGCTCGACGGCCTCTACGGCGCCGTGCACCACCAGGGAGACGTGTACGACTCGACGCTGGCCTGCGTGCCGTTCCTGTTCGCCCTCGCGGCGTGCCCGCTCGTGCCGGACCGGGGCGCCGTCGTGGAGCTGCTGGTCAGCATCGGCGGTGAGGGCGACGGTCCGTCCGCCGTACGGGCGGGCGCCGAGGTCTTCGTCCAGCTCGCCGGGGACCCGGACGCCGGGGTGCGCCGGACCGCGCCGGGCGCGCTCGTGCGGTTCCTCGACGAACCGGCCCGCGTGCTGGGTCTGTTGCGGGAGCGGATCACCGTCGAGCGGGACGACCGCGTGCTGCTCGCCCTCACCGAGAGCCTCGGTCTCTTCGCCCGGAGACACCCCGCGCACGCCGACGCCGCGGTGGACCTCCTGGCCGCGCAGTGCGCGCTGCCCTACGGGCCCGACCTGCGCCTCGCGGCGCTGGGCCAACTCGCGGCCTGCGCCCCGGATCGGATACCGGCCGACCTGGTCCCCGTCGCCGTGGAGCTGCTGCGGGAGCGGTCACGGAGGCGGGCCTGCCGGTCGGTGGCGTGCGCCCGCCCGCACAATACCGACACCCTCGTCGGCCGACTGCGCCGACTGCGGCCCTCGGACGAGGAGGGCTCGCAACTGCTGCGCACCCTCCACCGCGCGCTCGACGGCCGGACGGCCGACCGGACCGCCCTACTGGTGGGCCAGTTGAGCAGCCCGGACTGGGCCGACCGCTGCAACGCGGTGTGGATGGCCGGCACGCTGTTCCGTACCTGGCGCGGCGATTTCAGCCAACCCGTGGCCCTCATCGGGGCCCAACTGGCCGCCGAGGAGGACCGGTTGCGGGACGCGGCGGTGGCCGCGCTCAAGCAGCTGTTCGGTCTGGCCGCACCCGCGGCGGACGATCTGCACACCCTGGTGCGGGCCCGGCCCTCCCTATGGGTACGGCAGTGGCAGCACGGGGCACCGACCTTGGGCGATACGCTCCGTGCGCTGGTCCGGTCCGGGGATGCCCGGGCGGTGCCGGTACTGGGCGAGGTGCTCGCCGGGGTCGTGGTGCCGGACGACCTGGGCCACGAGATCCCCTGGCTGGGTGCCGCGGCGGCTCCCTTGGCCCCGGCACTGCGTCGCCGCCTCGGCTCGCTCGCCCTCGACGACCCCGAGACGCCTGGGAAGGCAGGACCCTTGCTGCGGGCGCTCACCGTGCTGGGCCACGCGGAGGCGGTGCCGGAGACGCTCCGGCTGCTGGAGGGCGGCGACCGCTCGCGAGGGATGCTGATCGAGTCCACGGTCACCGCGCTCGGCGCGTGGGGCTCCGGCGCGCGGGAGGCGATACCGGTGCTGCGGGGGCTGCTGGGCACGGAGTACGCGGTGCCGGCGGCGGCCGCACTGCTCTCCGTCGAGGAAGAGCCCTCCGCTGTACTGCCGGTCCTGCTGTCCGAGTTGGCGGATCCCGAGGCCCGCCGGTGGGGCGTGGCCGCCGAGGCGCTGGGACGGCTGGGGCCGGTGAGCGAGGCAGCGCTGCCTGAGTTGCGCCGGGCGGCGGAGTCCGCCGGATCGGCGGAGCAGCGGGCGACGGCCGCGGGTGCGCTGTGGCGGATCGGCGGCGAGACGGAGACGGCTCTCCCAGTGCTGCGCTCCGTCTGGGGGGAGAAGCCGCACCTGCGCCGATCGGTCGCCGCATGCCTGCGCGCGATGGGCCCGGCGGGCGCGCCGCTGCGGGACCTGCTGGAGACCGAACTGGTCACGCCTCGGCGGCACACGGCCCATGCCGACGGCCACGGCAGTCATGACATCGCCCACGACGAGGAGCTGTTGAGGATGTGCCGGGAGGTGCTGGAGGTCCTGTAGGGCGCGGCGGTTCTCGGTGCAAGGAGCCTCGGTCCAGAGGGATCTCGGTGGCAGGGTGCTCGGTCCCGGGGGTCTCGCTCCCGGGGTCCGCGGCCCGGGGCATCTCGGTGCAAGGAGCCTCGGTCCAGAGGGATCTCGGTGGCAGGGTGCTCGGTCCCGGGGGTCTCGCTCCCGGGGGATCTCGTTCGCGCGGCAAGGCTCGCGGCGCGCGGGACGGGGCCCGCGGACGCTGCACGGGATATGCGGGCGCAGCCCACGGAGCCCAGGGTTCTCGGCCCGGGGTTCTCAGCCCAGGGTTCTCAGCCCGGGGTTCTCGGCCCGGGGTTCTCAGCCCAGGGTTCTCAGCCCAGGGTTCTCAGCCCAGGGTTCTCGGCCCGGGGTTCTCAGCCCGTCGTGCGGCCGCCCCACCGCGGGCCGAACCGGGCCCACTCGGCGTCCCACCGGGCGATGCGGTGGCGTTCCAGGCGGCCGCGCAGCATGCGGCCACCCACAAAGGGGACGAGCGCCGCGCTCGCTCCCACCAGCCCGCCGGCCAGGACGGCCCGCGCGCGGGCCTGGGTCGCGGTGGCGGGCTCGGTGACCAGGCGGCCGACACGGTCCGTCCACACGGTGACCGGGGTGCCCGCTCCGCTGTCCGGGCCGACCCTGGCCTGCCCGGTGCGCTCGGACCCGTCCGGGGCCGTCCAGCGGACCTTCGCCCAGATCTGCTCGCCGCCCGAGGTCGCGGGCGCCCGATCCATGAGCCGGGCCTGGACCGGACGCCACTCGGCGCGCTCACGGGCCAGGCTCTCCTCGATCGACGCGGCCGCCGCGAGACCGGCCGTGACCCCGACGACGACGGTGACCGCCCAGACCCCGAGCAGCACCCAGGACTCCACCGCGTCGGCCCGGCGCTTGAGCGGATTGCGCCGCCAGCGCCACAGCCACACCCTCGGACCTCGCCACGCCATCGCGGGGTTCCTCCTCATGCGCACACCACCCTGCCGGACCCGTCCTCCCATACGGCGGACGGCCTCCCGATGCTCACGACGGCCGTCGATCGCGCGCGCCGACCGCCGTGACCCCGACCCTGGCACCGGCCGCGGGCAACGGCGGTTGTCTTCCCGGAATCGCCCCCGCCGATCCGGACGGCGGTCTATCATCGCCGCGCTGACCTGCGACGAAGCCGTTTCCAGAGGTGACTGTCAGTGCCGGGGTGCAGACTGGCCCGTGTCTGAGACGAAGACGTCGCGGAGGTGTTCGGCATGACCGAGGTACTGCTGGCCGTGGGCACGCGCAAGGGCCTGTTCATCGGGCGGAAGCGGGGTGACGCCTGGGAGTTCGACGAGAGCCCGTACTTCAACGCTCAGGCGGTGTACTCGGTCGCCATCGACACCCGGGGTACGCGACCGCGGCTCCTGGCCGGCGGGGACAGCGCGCACTGGGGCCCGTCCGTGTTCCACTCCGACGACCTGGGCCGCAGCTGGACCGAACCGGCCCAGCCCGCCGTCAAGTTCCCCAAGGACACCGGGGCTTCACTGGAGCGGGTCTGGCAGCTGCACCCGGCGGCGGCCGAACCGGACGTGGTCTACGCGGGCACGGAACCGGCCGCGCTGTACCGCTCGGAGGACCGCGGCGAGACCTTCGAGCTGGTCCGCCCGCTGTGGGAGCACCCCACCCGCTCCCAGTGGGTGCCGGGCGGCGGCGGAGAGGGGCTGCACACCGTGCTCACCGACGCGCGCGACCCGCGATCGGTGACCGTGGCCGTGTCCACCGCGGGCGTCTTCCGCACCTCGGACGGCGGCGCGAACTGGGCGCCCTCCAACTCCGGTGTGTCCGCGGTGTTCCTGCCCGATCCCAACCCGGAGTTCGGCCAGTGCGTGCACAAGGTGGCGCGGGACGCGGCGACCCCGGACCGGCTGTACCTGCAGAACCACTGGGGGGTGTACCGCAGCGACGACGCGGGCGCGACCTGGACGGACATCGGCGAGGGACTGCCGTCCACGTTCGGCTTCGCGGTGGCCGCCCATCCGCACCGGGGTGACACGGCCTACGTCTTCCCGATCAACGCCGACGCGGACCGGGTGCCCGCCGGCCGGCGCTGCCGGGTCTTCCGCACCGGGGACGCGGGCAAGACCTGGGAGGCGCTGTCGGCGGGGCTGCCGCAGGAGGACCATTTCGGCACCGTGCTGCGCGACGCCCTGTGCACGGACGACGCGGACCCGGCGGGCGTGTACTTCGGCAACCGCAACGGCGAGGTGTTCGCCTCCTCCGACGACGGCGACAGCTGGCGCCAGTTGGCCTCGCACCTGCCCGATGTGCTGTGCGTGCGCGCGGCGGTGATCGGATGAGCCGCACCGGCTTACGGTCCGGCCTTGGCCACCGGTTGATCTCCGCCGCGTGTACGGCAGTAGGGTGACGCCCGTGGCACCACGACCCTTGCATGAAATCGTCGAACCGGGCTGGGCGAAGGCCCTGGAACCCGTCGCCGGACGGATCGCCGAGATGGGCGACTTCCTGCGCGCGGAGATCGCCGCGGGACGTACCTATCTCCCCGCCGGACCCAACGTCCTGCGGGCCTTCCAGCAGCCCTTCGACGAGGTGCGGGTCCTGATCGTCGGACAGGACCCGTATCCGACACCGGGACACGCGGTGGGACTGTCGTTCTCGGTCGCGCCCGAGGTGCGGCCGCTGCCCGGCAGCCTCATCAACATCTTCCGCGAGCTCCACACCGACCTCGGGCTTCCGCAGCCGTCCAGCGGCGATCTGACGCCCTGGACGCAGCAGGGGGTGCTGCTGCTCAACAGGGCGCTCACCACGGCCCCGCGCAAGCCCGCCGCGCACCGGGGCAAGGGCTGGGAGGAGGTCACCGAGCAGGCGATACGGGCGCTCGCCGCACGCGGCAAGCCACTGGTGTCGGTCCTGTGGGGCCGGGACGCCCGCAATCTGCGCCCGCTGCTCGGCTCCCTGCCGTCGGTGGAGTCCGCCCACCCCTCTCCCATGTCGGCGGACCGCGGATTCTTCGGCTCGCGCCCGTTCAGCAGGGCCAACGACCTGCTGATCCAGCAGGGTGGTCAGCCGGTGGACTGGCGCCTGCCGTGACCGAGGCCCGCGGACTCCTCGCCGTCGACTCCGGGGGCTCCGGTCTGCGGGTCGTCGTCGGCACCGTCGACCGGGGCGTACTGGCCCGGCGGGAGTCCCGTGAGCCGGTGCGCACCGGGGCCCGCGGGATCGATCCCGGGCATCTGATGGAGCAACTGGTTCCATTGGTGCGGGAGTTGATTGCCGAGGCGCACCTCGCCGACTTGGACACCGCTGTGATCGGGGCGGCGGGGCTCGCCACTCTCGGCGACGCCCTGCGCGCGGAGCTTCCGGCCGCGCTGGGGCGGGAGTTCGGGGTCCGCAGGGTCGCGCTGGCCGCAGACGCGGTCACCGCCTACACCGGCGCCCTCGGACTCGAGGCGGGCGCGGTCGTGGCGGCCGGTACGGGTCTGATCGCCATCGGCACCGACCTGACGCGCTGGCACCGGGCGGACGGTTGGGGGCATCTGCTCGGCGACTGCGGCGGCGGGGCGTGGATCGGGCGGGCGGGCCTCGAGGCGGCGCTGCGCGCGTACGACGGGCGGCCCGGCGGATCGGCCGCACTGCTCGCCCGCGCCGAGAAGCTGTTCGGAGCGCTGCCCGGGCTGCCCGGGCAGTTGTACCCCCGGCCCGACCGCCCGGCCGTCCTCGCCTCCTTCGCTCCCGAAGTGGCCGCGTGTGCCGAGGACGAGCCGGTGGCCGGGGGCATCCTCCGGGAAGCGGCTCGCTGCATGGCCGAGTCCGCGGCGGCCGTCTGCCCGGCCGAGGGGGAGCCCCGAGTCGCGCTCACCGGCGGGCTGTTCAAGATGGGCGCCGCCCTCCTCGTACCGCTGGAGGAGGAGTTGGCGGCCCGGCTACCGCACGCGCGGCGGGTTCGGGCCGACGGGGATCCATTGTCGGGGGCGGTGCGCATCGCGACCGAGCTGGCCTCCGGGCGGCTCACTCTGCCGAGTGATGGGGCGATGCTCTCCGTGGTGACGTCGTGGTGAGCACATGGTGACCGACCTGTTGACCGACGCGTTGACCGACAAGGAGGACTGATCGCCTACGCCGCCCGGTTCCGCAACGCGCGTAACTCATCAGACAAAACCGGACGGATACCGCTCACCTGCACCCTCCCCGAACAGGGGAACCCCGGAAACCAGTAACATGCGGCGCCATGAGCTCCCCCACTGGGCCCGCGTCCGGCCTGCCAGTACGAATGCCGCGCCCCCGCCAGCCCGGGCGGCACCGCCGACCCGAACCCCTGGCCGCTCCCGAGGGCGCGCCCGCGCTCGTCCTCGCGGTGCCGGGCACGCCGGGCGCCGCCACGCGCAGCCTCGCCGAGGAGGTCGTGAGCATCGCCCGCTCCGAGCTCCCCGGCCTTGACGCCCGGATCGGGTACCTCGACGGGGACGACGCGGAGTTCCCCACCCTCCAGACCGTGCTCGCGCACACCGCCCAGGAGCGCACCGCCCGCTACGAGCAGGCGCTCGCCGCGGGCGTCGAGGCCAAGGCGCCCGAAGGCCCCGTGGCGGTCGTGGTGCCCCTGCTGGCCGGTCCGGACAACGCGCTGCTGCGCCAGGTCCGCCAGGCCGTGATGGAGAGCCGGGTCGCGGCCGATCTGACCGACGCGCTCGGCCCACACCCGCTGCTCGCCGAGGCGCTGCACGTGCGCCTGTCGGAGGCCGGGCTGGCCCGCGCCGACCGCGCCCGCCTCTTCACCGTGGCGACCGCCGCCGACGGCATCATCCTGGCCTCCGTGGGTGGCGAGGAGGCCGTGCAGGCGGCCGGGATCACGGGCATGCTGCTCGCCGCGCGCCTCGCCGTGCCGGTCATGGCGGCCGCCCTGGACCAGGAGGGTTCGATCGCCTCCGTCGCCGAGCAGCTGCGCGGTTCCGGTTCGCAGCAGCTGGCGCTCGCGCCGTACCTGATAGGGCCCGAGATCGACCCGGCGCTGATCGAGGACGCGGCCAAGGAGGCGGGCTGCCCCGCCGCCGAGGCGCTCGGTCCCTACCCGGCGATCGGCAAGCTGGCCCTGGCCAAGTACACGACGGCACTGGGCATCGCGCCCCAGCAGCCGCAGGGCACGCCGGTCCGCTGACGGCGCCCACCAGCCCACAGCACGACGGAAAGGGCCCGCTCCACGCATGGGAGCGGGCCCTTCGTCGTACGCGCGCGGTCGGCCTGCCCGGGATGAGCGGATCAGCCCCCGGGACTCAGCCGACCAGCCGCCCAGGGACGCAGCTGATCAGCACGTCAGCCGCCCCAGCCGCCCCGGAGCTCAGCTCAGCCAGTCCCACGCTCAGCCGGTCCCGGAGCTCAGCCGATGACCACGCAGGATGCCGCCGGGACCTCGATCGAGGCGACGTAGCGCGGTAGGCCCGAGGCCGGGTCCACGGCGAACCAGGCCACGTCGCCGGAGCGCTCGTTGGCGGCGTACAGGAACCCGCCGGCCTCGGTGAGGGCCCGGGGCCAGTGGCCGCGGCAGGGCACCGTGCCGAGCAGCCGGAGCCCCTCCCCCTCGACGGCGAACGCGGACAGGACGTCCTCGCCGCGGGTCGCGGTCCACAGGAAGCGGCCGTCGGGCGAGACGACGATGCCGGAAGGGTAGGCGTCGCCCGCCGGGGCGCCCGGCAGCACCTGGGCCTCGTACAACGGCTTCAGGGAGCCGTCGACGGCGTCCCAGCGGCACACGGTGACGGTGGGGGTGAGTTCGTTGACCACGTACGCGTAGGAGCCGTCCGGGTGGAAGGCCAGGTGCCGGGGGCCCGAGCCGGGCCGCAGGGCGTACTCGCCGTGGACGTCGAGGCGACCGTCGACCAGCGTGCAGACCCGGACCGAGTCGGTGCCGAGATCCACGCTGACGGCCCAGCGGCCGCTGGGGTCGGCCTGGACCTGGTGGGCGTGCGGGCCGTGCTGGCGGGGTGTGTGCGGGCCCGAGCCGCTGTGCGCGAGGACGGCGGAGGCGGCGTCGGCGAGGGAGCCGTCGGGACGCACGCGGACGGCGCTGACGCTTCCGGAGCCGTAGTTCGCGGTCAGGACGTGTCCGGCGTACAGGCCGAGATGCGTGGGGCCGCTGCCGGACACGGGGGTGGGCGGCCCGAGGAGTTCGGGCTTGTCGCCGTCCACGCGGTACGCGGCCACCGCGCCCTCGGTCGTCTCGCTGACGGCGTAGAGCGTGCCGCCGTCGGGCGCCAGGGCCAGATAGGACGGGTCGGGCACGTCGTCCGCGCCGGCGCGAACGGTCAGTGCCCCGCTGTCGGCGTCCACGGCCGCCGCCACGATCCCCGGCCCCCCTGCCGCCGTGAACGACCCGATGAAAGCCCGCCTGCCACCGTCTGCCACCACTGTCCCCTCTCGGTCGGGTGCGTCCGGAGCTGACGGTAGCAGTCGATCACGCGCGGTCTAGACCAAGTCACCCACATGCTGAAGGGCGGCGTCCCCTGGCACCTCGGCGGGGTCCTACGCCCCGACCAGGGGCGATCCCGTCGGAGTCCGCAGCGGGGCGGCGAGTTCCGCGAGGGCCCGCTCCAGGCCGTGCAGGTGGGTCAGGGCCGGTTCCGCCGTCGGCGGGTGTGTCGCGGGGTCCGCGGGCCGCTCCGAGCCGCCACCCGTGAGGGCCTCCACCGCCGCCTCCACGCGCCAGCAGGCCGCGGCGAGGCGGGCGTCGTGCGAGGCCACCGGATCGGCGGCCACCGCGACCAGGCCGCGGATCTCGCGGGCGCAGTCGTCGAGCAGGGCCAGCACCCGGCGGGCGCGTCGCTTGCGGCCGAGCATCGGGTTGAGCGGGTGCACCAACGGGGCCACCGACAGGCGGACCCGGCCGAGCAGCTGCTCCAGCTCGGCCACGCGCACGGCGGGGTCGGCGGTCGGGGAGCCCGCCAGGCGGGCGGCGGCCTCGGCGGTCGCGGCGTGGACACAGCGCAGGGCGCGCTGGATCCAGGCGTCCGTGACGGCGTGGGTCGTCACCGGCAGCACGAACAGCACCGCGAGCACCGCGCCGAGCGCGCCCACGCCGGTCTCCGCGGCCCGCAGCGCCAGCAGCGCGGGATCGAGGACGCCGAGCAGGCCGTAGAGGAGCTCGGCGAGGAGCGTGACGCAGAGCATCATCCAGGTGTACGACACGGCGGCGGTGTAGAAGATGCCGAAGACGCAGACGGCGAGGATGGCGGCCGTGGGGACCGGGGCGCCGTCCAGCGGGACCGCGACGGCGAGTCCGAGGCCGATGCCGATCACCGTGCCGAGGACCCGGCGGAAGCCGCGGACCAGGGTCTCGCCGCGGGAGGTGGTGTTGACGAAGACCCACCAGGTCGCGCCGACGGCCCAGTACCAGCGCTCACCGGAGACCAGCTGGCCCACGACGAGGGCGAAGCCCGCGCCGGCGGTCGCCTGGACGGCCTGGCGGGTGGTCACCCGGGCCAGACCGGTGCCGCCGGGCGGCGCGGGCACCGCGGCCGGGGGCATGCGGCGCTCGTAGCACCACAGGCCGAAGCGCACCGCGGCGGCGACGGCGAGGGACAGGAGTACGGCGGCGTAGAGCTCGGGGAGGTGACGCGGGGTCGCCTGGAGGAACTGCGCGACGAAGTACGTCATGAACGCGAAGACGCCGAGGCTGTGGCCGCGGGGCCCCCAACGGCGCGCGTACACCCCCGCGCCGACGACAGCGAGGAAGGTCAGGTCGCGGGCGAGCGGCTGGTTGTGCAGCTCGGCCGCCGCGGCGAGCACCGGCAGGCCGACCAGCGGGAGCAGCGCGGTGGTGACCGCCTGCCCGCGCACGGTGGCGTCGGTGACGGTGAACAGGGCGAGCAGCGCGGCAAGGCCACCAGTGACGGCGCCCACGAGGGAGTGCCCGGCAAGGCCGCAGACCACGACGGCGAGACCGATGCCGACGACGGCCCGCGCGGCGAAGCGCAGCCGCGCCCGCCCCGGGTCCGGCGCCACGAACACCCTCTTCAGCACTGCTTTCCGCCCCCTGCTCAGTCACGGCATGAAAAAGGCGCCGCGGGGTCCGCAGCGCCATCGACCGTGCCATTGCAGCATCCGTCCGGCTGCTGGCTCAAGTGGCCTCGCCTATGCTGGGCCATTGGCACAGAGAAACGGGTCCGGTGTCGCCCACCCGCGGGCCAACGGACCACACGCGAGGAGGCCGGCCCGATGGCCGTGGACGAGCTCGACACCCGCATCCTGCGGCTGCTGCTGGAGCAGCCGCGCACCAGCGTGCGCGAGTACGCCCGGATCCTCGGGATCGCCCGCGGCACTCTCCAGGCCCGCCTCGACCGGCTGGAACGGGACGGCGTGATCACCGGCAGCGGCCCCGCCCTGTCCCCCGGCGCCCTCGGCCACCCCGTGCTGGCGTTCGTGCACATCGAGGTCACCCAGGGTCACCTCGACGACGTGGGCGACGCGCTGGCGGCCGTGCCGGAGATCGTCGAGGCGTTCTCGATCACGGGCGGCGGGGATCTGCTGACCCGCGTGGTCGCGCGGGACAACGCGCACCTGGAGGACGTGATCCAGAAACTGATCAGTCTGCCGGGAGTGGTGCGCACCCGCACCGAGGTGGCCCTGCGCGAGCGGGTGGCGCACCGGCTGCTGCCCCTGGTGGAGTCGGTGGGCCGCTCAGCGCGCAGGTGAGCCTTGGCATGCTGGACGGCATGAGCGATCTCGGCACCCTCTCGGTCATCTTCGATCTCGACGGAACGCTCGTGGACAGCGAGCCGAACTACTACGAGGCGGGTCGCCGGACCCTCGCCGAGCACGGCGTGCCGGACTTCTCCTGGACCGAGCACGAGGGTTACGTCGGCATCAGCACCCTGGAGACGGTCACCGCCTGGAAGGCCCGCTACGGGCTGCGGGCCTCGGTGGAGGAGCTGCTCGCCGCGAAGAACCGCCGCTATCTCGAGCTGGCCCGCGCCGGCACGCGCGCGTACCCGGAGATGCGGAAGTTCGTGGAGCTGCTGGCGTCCGACGGGATCCCGATGGCGGTGGCTTCCGGCTCCTCGCGGGAGGCGATCGAGGCGGTGCTCGCCGGCACCGGTATGGACGCCCACCTGCGCACCGTCGTCTCCGCCGAGGAGGTCGCCCAGGGCAAGCCCGCCCCCGACGTCTTCCTGGAGGCAGCCCGCCGACTGGGCGCCGAACCCACGGACTGCGTGGTCCTGGAGGACGCCGCACCGGGTGTCGCCGCCGCACACGCGGCCGGGATGCGCTGCATCGCGATCCCGTACGTCGCCGCTCACGCGGACGCACCCGAGTTCGCGACGGCCGGGCTCCTGCTGCGCGGCGGTCAGGGGGAGTTCACGGCACGGACGGCGTACGACTGGCTCGCGGGCGCGGTCTGAGACGAGGCAACCATCGGCCCCTCCCGGTGGTCTTGTGGGCGTGACCGAGATGATCAACGGACTGCCGTGCTGAGGCTACGCCGGCGCCCGCGCGGCGAGCTGGTCCACGTGTACGAGCTCTACCGGCTGCACAGGCGAGGGGAAGGCGCGGAGCGGACCGGCCGGTTGTTCACCGTGGCCGCGCGACTGGCCGCGGGCGCCGCGGTGTCCCTCGGGTGGCTGGCCGGGTTCCTGCTCTGGTGGCATCCCGACCGGGCGGGGTCGCGGACGGCACTGGCGGTCGGCGGCGCGGCGCTGGGCTGCGGCATGCTGTGGGCCGTACTGCTGGGGCGGGCCGTGCGCTGGCTGCGGCGCGGCCTCGTCGCGGACGCGGGCAGCGAGCCGCCACGGGTGGCCGGCCTGATGCCCGACGGCTGGGGTGACCCCGAGTGGCTGTGGAACACGTTGCGGATCGCGAATCTGGTGCTGATGTGCGTCCCGATCGCGGGGCTGGTACTGGCGCTCGGCGCCGCGGCGGCGCCCTCGGACTTCGAGGAGGGGCTGCGCGTGGGGCGGTGGCCGGTCACCGGCGTCGCTCTGTTGATGACGGGCCTCATGGGCGGGATCGTCGGCGGGCTCTCCGTCGGTCTTGGCGCCCCGGAGAAGGACTGCTGGACCGTCCGCGGGGCCGTGGGCTGGCTGACGCTGTACGGACTGCCGTTCGCGCTGGCGGCGCCGTGGCTGGCAGGCCTGCACGAGACATGGTCGGGCGCGCTCGCCTGTCTGGCCGCGTTGTGGCTGCTCATCGCACCGGTGAACAAGGTCGCCAAGGAGATCCCGGGCGTGTCCTCGGACTGAACGGCCGGAACTGATCGCTCCGGACCCGTTGCCCCTCAGCCGCCTCGTTCCTATCGTCTGGTCGATCACTCGTACATTGTTCGCTATATCGAACATCAACTACGACGTGGATTCACCGAGGAGCACCCATGGCACCGCCCCTCTCCAGACGATCCCTCCTCCAGGCCACGACGACCGCCGCGGCCGCACCAGCCCTCGCCCCGTTGTGCCGCGCCGCGGCCGCCGTCCCGTCAGTCGCCCAGGAGGTGGCCGTCCCCGTCCCGCCCGCGTGGACCGTGCGGCCCTTCACGCTCGACCAAGTCGCCCTCGGGCCGGGCGTCTTCGCCGACAAGCGCGCGTTGCTGCTCGACCACGCCCGTGGCTACGACGTCAACCGGCTGCTCCAGGTCTTCCGTGCCAACGCCGGCCTGCCCACCGGCGACGCCGTCGCCCCCGGCGGCTGGGAGGGCCTGGACGGCGAGGCCAACGGCAACCTCCGCGGGCACTACACCGGCCACTTCATGACCATGCTCGCCCAGGCCTGGGCCGGCACCGGCGAACAGGTCTTCGCCGACCGCCTGCGCACCATGATCGGGGCGCTGATCAAGGTGCGCGAGGCGCTGCGCGGGGACCCGGTCGTGCTCAGCACCGAAGGAAGGTTCGGTACGGCCGCCGAGAACGTGCGCGGCTCCCACCAGTACGTCGACCTGCCCTCCGGAGTCCTCGGCGGCGCCTCCGCGGTCACCCTGTCCGCCTGGGTCAAGCCCACCCACCACAGCTCCTGGGCCCGCGTCCTCGACTTCGGCGACGACACCACCCGCTACCTGTATCTGGCCGCCCGCAATGCCGACGGCGTCCCCCGCTTCGCCATCACCACCGCGGGACCAGGCGCCGAGCAGGGCCTCAACGGCACGGCCGCGCTGCCGCTGAACCAGTGGAGCCACCTCGCCGTCACGATCGCGGGCGGCACCGGCGTTCTTTACGTCAACGGCACCGAGGCCGCCCGGAACACCGCGATGACCCTTACCCCGACCGCCCTCGGCACGCCCGCCCACCACTGGCTGGGCCGCTCCAACTACCCGGCCGACCCCGTCTTCGCGGGCGCCTTCGACGAGTTCAACGTCTGGTCCCGGGAGCTGACGGCCACCGAGGTCACCGCGTTGCAGGGCAGCCGGGCCGCCGACAGCCCCGCCGGACGCGGCGACCTGGCGTCGTACGCCTTCGACGAGACGTCCGGCGGGACCTTCCCGGACGCCTCCGGTCGCGGTCTGAGCGCCACGCTGCGCCGCACCTGGGGCGCCCCCAGCCACCCCGGGTTCCTGGCGGCGTACCCGGAGACGCAGTTCATCGACCTGGAGTCGAGGACCAGCAGCGACTACACGAAGGTGTGGGCGCCGTACTACACCGCGCACAAGATCCTCCGAGGTGTGCTCGACGCCCATCTCGCCACCGGCGACGCCCGGGCCCTGGACCTGGCGTCCGGCATGTGCGACTGGATGCACTCCCGGCTGTCCCAGCTGCCGGAGGCCACCCGGCAACGCATGTGGGGGCTGTTCTCCAGCGGTGAGTTCGGCGGCATCGTCGAGGCGATCTGCGATCTGCACGCGATCACCGGCAAGGCCCAACACCTCGCGCTGGCCCAGCTGTTCGACCTCGACCGGCTCATCGACTCCTGCGCGGCGAACACCGACGTCCTGGACGGCCTGCACGCCAACCAGCACATCCCGATCTTCACCGGCTACCTGAGGCTGTACGACGCCACCGGCGAGCGGCGCTGTCTCGATGCCGCCCGCAACTTCTGGGACATGGTCGTCCCCCACCGCATGTACGGCATCGGCGGCACCAGCACGGGTGAGTTCTGGAAGGCGCGGGACGTCGTCGCGGGCACGATCGGCGCCACCACCGCCGAGACCTGCTGCGCGTACAACATGCTGAAGCTGAGCCGGACGCTCTTCTTCCACGAGCAGGCGCCGAAATACATGGACTACTACGAGCGGGCGCTCCACAACCAGGTGCTCGGCTCCAAGCAGGACCGGGCCGACGCGGAGAAGCCGCTGGTCACCTACTTCATCGGGCTGACCCCGGGGCACGTCCGGGACTACACCCCCAAGCAGGGCACCACCTGCTGCGAGGGCACCGGCATGGAGAGCGCCACCAAGTACCAGGACTCGGTGTACTTCGCCAAGGCGGACGGCACCGCCCTCTACGTCAACCTGTTCAGCCCCTCCACGCTGACCTGGGCGGATAAGGGCATCACCGTCCGGCAGACCACTCGCTACCCGGAGGAGCAGGGGACCACGATCGCCGTCGGCGGCGGCTCCGCGGCCTTCGACCTCAAGCTGCGGGTGCCGTCCTGGGCGACGGCCGGGTTCCGCGTGACGGTCAACGGCCGTGCCGTGTCCGGCACTCCGACGCCCGGCACCTACTTCACGGTGTCCCGCACCTGGCGCGCCGGCGACACGGTGCGCGTCGCCGTCCCCTTCCGGCTCCGGGTGGAGAAGGCCCCGGACGACACGAGGACACAGGCCCTCTTCTACGGTCCGGTGAACCTGGTCGGCCGCAACTCCTCAACCGGCTACCTGGAATTGGGGCTCTACCGCAACGCCGCTCTCTCCGGCGATCTGCTGCCCTCGCTGACCCCGGTCGCGGGCAGACCGCTCCACTACACCCTCAGCGGCACGGAGTTCGCTCCCTTCGCCGAGGGCACCGAGGACCCGACCCATGCCTACTTCCGCCGCGTGGAACCCCAAGTGCTCTTCGGGACCCTCGACTCCGGTGTCGCGAATCCGGCGAGGTCCGACGGCACCACTTTGCTGGACGACATCTGGGCCGGGGCGCCCTTCGCCGGCAAGGGCGCGCTCGTCGCGCGGGTGCGCTCCACCGTGGACGCGTGGGTGACGGCGGGCCTGCTCGGCGCGGCCGACGGGCGGGCGGTCGTGACCACGGCACAGCGCGCCACCTACGCTCCCTAGTGCCGCTCCACGTTCTCCGGACCGCTCCGCGCTCCCTGACCGCTACGACCTGCGGCGCGGCTTTCCGCCGCCGCGTCGCGGGGTGCCGCCCTTGCCCGACCGCTGGGTCTTCCCGGCGGCGGGCTTGCGGCGGGCCTGCTGCGCGGGCTTGGATTTGGGCTGGGCCTTGGGCTGATCCGGGGTGCGGCCACGGGTGCTGTTGACGGTACGGCCGCGGACGACGCCGATGAAGTCCTCGACCAGGTCGGTGGTGGCCTCCTCGGGCCAGGACAGGGCGATGCCCGACTGGGGGACGTCCACCAGGGTGCGGTAGGTGAGGTCCTTGCGGTGGTGGAGGCGGGCCAGCGACTGGGGGACGACGAGCAGGCCGATATTGGCCGCGACCAGCTCCACGGCGTCCGCGGTGGTGGCGGGGCGCTCGAAGCCGGGCTGCCCCGGCGGACGCTCCCACTCCAGGACGTCGTCCAGCGGATGGAAGACGACCTCGTCGGCCAGGTCCTCGGCGGTGACCTCCTCGACGGCCGTCACCTCGTGGTCCTTGGGCACCACCACGACCGTGGTCTCGGTGTAGAGGGGGATCGCGCTGAAGAACGTACGGTCGACCGGCAGCCGCACGAACCCGGCGTCGGCGCGGCCGTCCCGCAGAACCCGGGGGGCCTCCTCGGCGGTGACCGCGAGGAGCTCCAGGGGGATGTCGGGGTAGCGCTCGCTCCAGATCCGCACCCACTTCGAGGGTGTCACTCCGGGAACGTACGCGAGCCGGAACGAGAGGGGTGCTTCCGAGCCTGTCACCTGGCCAGGTTACCCGCCGTGGTCGGCGGCCGTTCACTCACTCGATACCCTTGACCCATGACGCAGCACCAGAGCACCCAGACGATGAAGCCCGCCACCGCGGCCAAGAAGCTGGGTGTGTACCTCGAGGCCACCCCCGCGGAGTTCCGGGAGGGCGTGGTCTCGCGCGCCGAGCTGAACGCGCTCCAGGCGGACCCGCCGGAGTGGCTGCGGGAGCTGCGGCGCACCGGCCCGCACCCCCGCCCGGTGGTCGCCGCGAAGCTCGGCGTCTCCATCGCGGGCCTCGCCCGGGGCGGGGTCACCGAGCCCCTCACCACCGAGCAGATCGACGCCCTGAAGCAGGAGCAGCCGGAGTGGCTCCAGAAGGAGCGCGCCACCCAGGCCGAGGTCCGCAAGGAGACGGCCCGCATCAAGCAGAAGCAGGCCGAGCGGGCGGACCGGCGGGACTCCTGACCGTCAGCGCTTCAGAGCCGCCAGGAAGTCCGCGGACGGCACGAAGAACAGTGATCCGGTGACCGCTCGGGAGTAGTCCAGGAGCGGGTCGGGTCCGGCGCCCTGGGAGCCCAGGAACATCCTGGTCAGCATCGTCTCGATCACGTCGGCTGTACGGGCGTAGGCGATGAAGTACGTGCCGAACTCCCCGTGGCCGGGCCTGCCGAAGGGCATGGCGGCGCGCAGGATCTCCAAGGGCTCGCCGTCCGGTCCGGTGATGGTGTTGAGGTCGGCGTGGGAGCCGGGGGCGTCGAGTTCGAGGTTGGTCAGCTTGGCGCGGCCGATGATCTTCTCCTGGGCCTCGACCGCGAGGGCCTCCCAGGCGTCCAGGTCGTGCAGGTACTTCTGCACCATCGCGTAGCTGCCGCCGCGGAACGCCGGGTCCTCGTCGCCGGTCAGCGCGGCCTCGGCGGCGGCCCGGCCGACCGGGTTCTCGGTACCGTCGACGAACCCGAGGAGATTGCGGGCGTCGGGGTGGGAGAACGCCTGCACCTCGTCCTGGACGCTGATCGCGCCGCGCAGGCTTCGCACGATCTCCTTGGCGAGGGTGAAGCACAGGTCCGGCCGCGCGGCCCGGAGGTGGAAGAGCAGGTCGCCGGGGGTGGACACGGCTCGGTGCCGGTCGCCCGCCAGCTCGGGGAAGGGGTGCAGCCCGGCGGGTTTCCGGCCGCCGAAGAGCCGGTCCCAGGCGGCCGATCCGACTCCCGCGACACAGGTCGGTCCGGCGCCCGCGTGCGGGAAGCCGATGGAGCGGACCAACCCCGCGAGGCCGTTGAGCAGTTCGCGTACCGCGCCCTCGCCGCCGGGCTCGACGGTGGCGACCAGGAACAGGGCGCTCGGGGCGGGTAATGCCACCACTGGCTGCGGTTCGACCGACGACGGCATGGGACCCCTCCCGGCAACACCCGAACGCGCACCCGCCAAAACCCGAATGCGCACAAGAGTACGACCCTGGAATCATCCTGGCATGCAGCTCAGCCTGGAATCGCTGGTCGTCCGTCACACCCACCGCCTCCCCCGCCCCGCCGGTTCAGCGGGGCAAGGGGCCGTCGCCGCGCGGCAGTTCGACGCCGCGCTGATGTCCGTGGGCTTCAAACTGTCGGCGGACCTGCTGGAGCACCTGTCGGGGCTGGCGGCGGACGCGGTCGTCACCACCGCCGGGCACGCCCTGGCCACGGTCCGGGAGATGGTCGGCGACCATGTCCGGCACAACGTGTACTTCGTCGACTTCCCGGCGAACGTGCCGGACACCCTCGACTTCTGGCGGGACTGCATCGTCCGCGCCCTCGCCGACGAGTCCGTACGACCCGGGATCCTCGCCCAGCTGAGCACCGGAGTGGTCAACCTGCTCACGCTGCCGTCGTACGGCCGCTACCAGCACTCGTACGAGGAGATGCTCGCCGCGCACGAGGAGCTGCTCGCCGCCACCGGTGACCGGGTGACCGTGCTGCACCTGGGCGGCGCGCTCGAGGACGAGGTCCACCACCTGTATCTGGCCCTCGCCGGTTCCGCCACCCCGCTGGGCGACCAGCACCTCGCCGACCTCGCGGTCCTGGCCGGGATCTGCGCCGACCGGCCGCAGCCCGAGGCGATCCCGGTGCGGGAGAACCGCGCCGTGGTCAACCGGGCCCGGCTGGCGGCGGGGGCCGCGCCGTTGCTGGACACGGTCACCGACGTGCTGCGGCTGGCGTGCGCGCTGTCGGACGGTGACGTCACCCTCCAGACGCCGACCCGGTTCCGGGCGCTGTCGCGTCCGGTGCGCCGCGTCCTGCTCGCGGGCCTGGACTCCGTCGTCGCGGCGGCGCCCGGCAAGCTCGCCGACGTACCCGTGCACCGCGAGGCGTTCAAGCGGCTCGGCGAGCGGCTGCACCCGCACGAGTACCCGCGGTGGCCGCATGCCGCGGAGGTGTTCGCGGTCGCGCGCGGCGAGCGCAAGGCGCCGTCCTTCGACGGCCGGCTGGAGGAACTGCTCGGCGACGGTGACGTCACCGGTGCCGCGCTGCTGCTCAAGGACGCGCCGGGTCGGCTGTTCCGGTCCCTGGACCGGCTGCTGCGACTGTGCCGTACGCAGGAGGAACGGGACCGCGTCGTGGCCGCCGCCGTCGAGGCGGCGCCGCAGGTCTCCGGGCGGGTCGTGCTGTCGGTGCGTGAGCATCTGCACAACCGGGCCGACGGCGGCGAGCAGCGGCGCGTGTTCATCAACCGGCTCGGGCGGGCCTGGGTGACCGATGACCGCCGCGCGGGCGTCCCCGAGGCCGAACGGGCCCGTCTGGTAGAGGCCTTGGACGACGAGATCCGCCGCCGGCTGCCGCGGCCGGGGCGGTTGCTGGTCGATCCCGATGTCCTGGACGTGGCGCTGCCGCTCAGCGGACGGGCCACGGCCGCCGGGCTCGGGGTGCTGCCCCGCGGTTCCCTCTCGCCGGTCGAGGGCGAGCTGCTGCGGTTCTTCGTGTACTGGAAGCAGCGGCGGCGGGACACCGACTACGACCTGTCGGCGCTGATGCTGGACGCCGACTACCGGACGGTCTGCTGGTTGTCGTACACCAATCTCGCCGAGTTGGACGGCGAGCACTCGGGAGACATCACCGAAGCGCCGCAGGGGGCCTCGGAGTTCATCAACATCCGGCTGGGGGCCGTGCGCGGGACCTTCGTCGTGCCGCAGGTCAACCTCTACTCCGGGGAGGGCTTCGAGGAGGTCGAGGAGTCGTTCTTCGGGTTCATGCTGCGCGAGGGCGAGCAGAAGGGGCGGCCGTTCGAGCCCCGGACCGTGCGGATGAAGTCGGAACTGCGCGGTCCCGGCCGGGTGGCGCTGCCGCTCGCCTTCCTGCGCGGGGAGGACGGCCGTTGGCGTGCGAAGTGGCTGCATCTGTACCTGAAGGGCACGCCGTCGGCCAACCGGGTCGAGGGCAACCGGGTGTCGGTGGCGACGCTGCTGCGCGGGATCGTGGAGCGCGAGCAGTTGACGGTCCGTCACCTGGTGGAGCTGATGGGCGGTGCCGAAGTGGCCCTGTGGGACGGGCAGAAGGTTCCGGACGGGCCGGTCACCTACATCGGACTCCAGCGTCCCGAGGGGCTGCACCCGGACTCGCGGATCGTGACGCTCGAAAATCTGCGCGACCTGATCCCTGAGTGACTGGTAGCGTGAGCCGTGGCGAGGCCATGAAGGGGCTTCCTTCTACCTCCGCGAGAGCGGATTCACTGAACTAGTCCCTTCGCTCTCCTCGCCCTCAGCCGAAACCGGCCGTCCCGCCACCGCGCGGGACGGCCGGTTCGCTGTTCAGCTGTCGTAATCGACGGTGAGGGTCTCCGAGACCGGGTACGACTGGCAGGTCAGCACATACCCCGCCTCGACCTCGTTGTCCTCGAGGGCGAAGTTGCGGCGCATGTCGGCCTTGCCGTCCGTGACCAGCGCGCGGCAGGTGCCGCAGACGCCACCCTTGCAGGCGAACGGCAGGTCGGGGCGGGTGCGTTGGGCGCCGTCGAGGATGGTGCGCTCCCTCGGCAGGGCCGAGGTGGTGGAGCGGCCGTCGAGGACGAGGGTGACCTGGCTGACGGGTCCGGTCGGGCCGGACTCCGTGTGGTGCACCTCGCGGACGGGTTCGTCGTCGGCGTAGAACAGCTCCTGGTGGACGCGGTCGGCGGGGACGCCGAGTTCGTCCAGCACGCGCTGGGCGTCGCGGACCATGCCGTGCGGGCCGCACAGCCACCAGTGGTCGGCGGTCCGCACATCGACCAGGCCGTCGATGAGCGCCGCCAGCCGCTCGGCGTCGAGGCGGCCCGAGAGCACCTCGGCCTCGCGGGGTTCGCGGGACAGGACGTGGGCGAGCTGGAAGCGGCTCGGGTACAGGTCCTTCAGGTCGGCCAGCTCGTCGGCGAACATCACCGTGCCGCTGCGGCGGTTGCCGTAGAAGAGGGTGACCCGGGAGCGGGAGTCGGCGGCGAGGACGGACTCGGCGATGGACAGCATCGGGGTGATGCCGGAGCCGGCGGCGAGCAGTACATGGTGGCCGTGGGCGGTCAGGTCGGGGGTGAAGTTGCCGGTGGGGGCCATCACCTCGACGGTGTCGCCGGGGCGTACCTCGTTGACCAGCCAGGAGGAGAACAGACCGCCCGGCACCACCCGGACACCGATGCGCGGGTCCGTACCGGCGGGCGTGCAGATGGAGTACGAGCGGCGCTCGTCCCGGCCGTCGATCTCGCGCCGCAGGGTCAGCGACTGGCCGGGCGCGAAGGCGAACTCCTCGGCCAGCTCGGGCGGGATCTCGAAGCCGACGGCGGCGGCGTCCTCGCACAGCGGCTGCACGGCGGCCACCCGCAGCGGATGGAAGACGGGGCGGCGGCGCGGGCGCGGCTTCACGGCCTCGGCGGGGGCGGTCGGGGCCATCAGATCTCCTTGACGTACTCGAACGGCTCGCGGCAGGCGCGGCAGCGCCAGAGCGCCTTGCAGGAGGTGGCGGCGAACCGGGAGGTCTCCTCGGTGTCCGCCGACCCGCAGCGTGGGCAGGCCACCTCGCGCCGGGCGGGCGACAGTGTGAGCGGCACCGGACCCGCCGCTCGGCGCGGCGCCGCACCGGGCGGGGCGATGCCGTGCTCGGCGAGTTTGCGGCGGCCTTCCGGGGTGATCCAGTCGCTGGTCCACGGGGGGTTCAGGACGGTCCGGATCTCCACGCGCGCGTATCCCGCGTCCCGGAGCCGGGCGGCGACGTCCGCGCGCATCTCGGCCATGGCGGGGCAGCCGGAGTAGGTCGGGGTGAGGTCGGCGACGACCGTGCCGTCCTCGGTGAGCGTCACCGCGCGCAGGACGCCGAGGTCGGCGAGGGTCAGCATGGGCAGCTCGGGGTCCGGCACCCGCTCGGCGATCTCCCGCGCGTGCCGTACGTCGAGCTGGAGGGTCACCATGTCGCCCCCGGGTGGGCGCGGGCCACGCTCTGCAGCTCCTCCAGCAGCGGGGCGAGGTGCTCGGTGTGCTCGCCCTCGCGGCCGGAGCCGGGGGACGGGCGGTACACCGGCATGGGCAGCCCGGCCTCCTCGGTCACCTGGCGCAGTACGCCGACGACCTCGGTGCGTACGTCGCAGGCGGTGAACAGCTCCCCCAGGTACGGGCCGACCTGCTCGACGGCCTTGCGCATCCGGCGGTGCGACTCCTCGGTGCCGTCGCCGAGGCGGACCGCCCACTCGGCGGCGTACTGCCGGTGGTAGGTCAGTTCCTTGACACCCTTGGCGGCGACGGCGGAGAGCACCGGGTCGGGGTGGGAGACCAGCCGCTCGAAGTGGGCGAGCCGCCAGCTGGACAGCACCAGCAGCCGCACGATGGAGAACGCGAAGTCGCCGATGGGGAGTTCGGCGAGCCGGACGTTGCGGAAGTCGGCCGCGTCGCGGAAGTAGGCGTAGGCGTCCTCGTCGCGGCCGGTGCCGTCGGCCTGTCCGGCGCGGGAGTACAGCAGCCGGGCCTGGCCGAGCAGGTCGAGGCCGATGTTGGCGAGCGCGACCTCCTCCTCCAGCTCGGGGGCGCGGGTGATCCACTCGGCGAGGCGCTGGGCGCTCACCAGGGCGTCGTCGGCCAGCGCCACGCACGTCGCGGCGAGTTCACCGGCGTCCACGCCGTCCGGCACGGTGGTGTCGACGCCGTGCAGGGGGTCCTCGAAGCCGGTGCCGTAGGCCCAGCGGGTGTCGTCCTCGTGGCCCTCGGCGAGGGTCATGTAGACGTGGTCCTCACTCATCCCCGGCTCCTAAATGTGCGGGACATCGTCGGGGATGTCGTAGAAGGTCGGGTGGCGGTAGACCTTGTCCGCGCTGGGCGCGAAGAAGGGGTCCTTCTCGTCGCGGGTGGAGGCGGCGATGTGCTCGGAGCGCACCACCCAGATCGACACTCCCTCGTTGCGCCGGGTGTACAGGTCGCGGGCGTGGGTGAGGGCCATCGCGTCGTCGGCTGCGTGCAGCGAGCCCACGTGGACGTGGTTCAGGCCGCGCTTGCCGCGCACGAACACCTCGTACAGAGGCCAGTCGGTGTTGCTCATGCCGCCGGTTCCTTCCGGGCCCGCTTGGCCGCGTGGGCGGTGGCCGCCTCGCGCACCCAGGCGCCTTCCTCGTGGGCGCTCCTGCGCCGTTCCATCCGCTGGGCGTTGCACGGTCCGCCGCCCTTGATGACCCGCATCAGCTCGTCCCAGTCCGGGGTGCCGAAGTCGTGCCGGCCTCGCTCGGCGTTCCACTTCAGCTCTGGGTCGGGCAGCGTGACGCCGAGCTTCTCGGCCTGCGGGACGGTCATGTCGACGAAGCGCTGGCGCAGTTCGTCGTTGCTGTGCCGCTTGATCTTCCAGGCCATCGACTGGGCCGAGTTGGGGGAGGCGTCGTCGGGCGGGCCGAACATCATCAGCGACGGCCACCACCAGCGGTCCACCGCGTCCTGCACCATCGCCCGCTGGCCCTCGGTGCCGCGCATCATCGTCATCAGCAGTTCGTAGCCCTGCCGCTGGTGGAAGGACTCCTCCTTGCAGATCCGCACCATCGCGCGCGCGTAGGGGCCGTAGGAGCTGCGGCACAGCGGGACCTGGTTGCAGATCGCGGCGCCGTCGACGAACCAGCCGATGACGCCGACGTCGGCGAAGCTCAGCGTCGGGTAGTTGAAGATCGACGAGTACTTCTGGCGGCCCTCGATGAGCCGGTCGGTGAGGTCCGCGCGGTCCGCGCCGAGGGTCTCGGCGGCCGAGTACAGGTACAGCCCGTGTCCGGCCTCGTCCTGCACCTTGGCGAACAGGATGGCCTTGCGGCGCAGCGACGGCGCGCGGCTGATCCACTCCCCCTCGGGCTGCATGCCGATGATCTCCGAGTGCGCGTGCTGCGCGATCTGCCGGACCAGCGTCTTGCGGTAGCCCTCGGGCATCCAGTCGCGCGGCTCGATGCGCTGGTCGCGCGCGATCGTCGCGTCGAAGTGCTCCTGGAGCGCCTCCGGGGGCTCCGGGGGCACGGCCTCGGCGAGGTGTGTCGTGGTCATCTCCACCAGCTTCCCAACCGACCATTCGTTCGGTATTCAGTGTGACGTGTTTCCGCGCCTCCGGCAAGACCCTCGGAGGCCGGGAACGGACCCTTGACAGTCCTACGCCCCGGCTGATTGTTTGACCCTGCCGAATGCAGACCGAATGGTCGGTTGGGACAGGAGGTGGCGGAGATGACCACGACGCACCCCGCGGCGGCGATGTTCGCCGCGGACCAGGCTTCCCGGGGTCTCGGGATCGAGCTGCTGGAGCACGGCGAGGGGACGGCCGCGCTGCGCATGACCGTGACCGCGGCGATGGTGAACGGCCACGGCATCGCCCACGGCGGATACGTCTTCCTGCTCGCCGACACCGCCTTCGCCTGCGCGTGCAACAGCCACGGCCCGGTGACCGTCGCCGCGGGCGCCGACATCACCTTCGTCGCCCCGGCGCACGAGGGCGACGTGCTCGTGGCCCGCGCCCAGGAGCGCACCCGGTTCGGCCGTAGCGGCATCTACGACGTGAGCGTCCTGCGGGGCGACGAAATCGTCGCGGAGTTCCGCGGACGCAGCCGCAGCATCGGCAGTACGACGACACACGCGCCGAAGGAGTCGCGATGAGCAACCTGGGCGAGCCCCTCCCCCACGAACTGCTGGACCCAGCCGAGCAGTTGACCCGTGAGCAGCTCAGGGAGCTCCAACTCGACCGCCTCCGCGCGACGTTGCGGCACGCCTACGACCATGTGGAGCTCTACCGCAGGAAGTTCGACGAGGCCGGAGTCACCCCGGACGACTGCCGCACCCTGGAGGACCTCGCCCGGTTCCCCTTCACCACCAAGGCCGACCTCCGGGACACCTACCCGTTCGGCATGTTCGCCGTCCCCATGGACCAGGTCCGCCGGGTGCACGCCTCCAGCGGCACCACCGGCCGGCCCACGGTCGTCGGCTACACCGAGAACGACCTGTCGATGTGGTCGGACGTGGTCGCCCGCTCGATCCGGGCCGCCGGCGGCCGTCCCGGCCACAAGGTGCACGTCTCCTACGGCTACGGCCTGTTCACCGGCGGACTCGGCGCCCACTACGGCGCCGAACGCGCCGGCTGCACGGTGATCCCCGCCTCCGGCGGGATGACGGCCCGGCAGGTGCAGATCATCCAGGACTTCCGGCCCGAGATCATCATGGTCACCCCGTCCTACATGCTCACCCTGCTCGACGAGTTCGAGAAGCAGGGCGTCGATCCGCGCGACAGCTCTCTTCAGGTCGGCGTCTTCGGCGCCGAGCCGTGGACGGAGGAGATGCGCCGCGAGATCGAGGAGCGCGCCGGGATCCACGCCGTGGACATATACGGGCTCTCCGAGGTGATCGGTCCGGGTGTGGCGCAGGAGTGCGTGGAGACCAAGGACGGACTGCACATCTGGGAGGACCACTTCTACCCGGAGATCGTCGACCCGCTCACCGACGAGATCATGGCCGAGGGCGAGGAGGGCGAGGTCGTCTTCACCTCACTCACCAAGGAGGCGCTGCCGATCGTCCGGTACCGCACCCGCGACCTGACCCGGCTGCTCCCGGGCACCGCCCGGCCCGCCTTCCGCCGGATGCAGAAGGTGACCGGCCGCAGCGACGACATGATCATCCTGCGCGGGGTGAACGTCTTCCCGACCCAGATCGAGGAGATCGTGCTGCGCACCCCGGCCGTCGCCCCGCACTTCCAGATCCGGCTCAGCCGGCACGGCCGGATGGACCACATGACCGTCCGCGTCGAGGCCCGCCCCGACGCCGGGCCCGAGCAGCGCGCGGCGGCCGCCGGGGCCATCGCCCAGGGCGTGAAGGACGGCGTCGGGGTCAGCGTCGAGGTGGAGATCGTCGAGCCGGAGACGCTGGAGCGCTCGCTCGGCAAGCTCAAGCGGGTCAAGGACCTGCGCAAGGAGTAACGGGTCAGCGCCCGCGCACGCTGCCCGCCGTCCGACCGGTGCGCTCGCGGATCGTCGCAGTCCAGCTGCCCGGCTCGGGGTCGACGGCCACCTGTCCCGCTTGGGCCGACAGCGTCAGTCGGCGGCACCGGCCTGTCCTCGCCGGCGCGCCGGATGACGAAGCTCTTGCCCTTGGCCCTCGGCCCGTTTCGCCCGTTGCCGATCTACGCGTCGAGCCGTCCGAGGTGTTCCACGTTCCGTCGGTCCTCGGCGTCCTGGCTGGCCTCGGCCGCGAACCAGGCGTCGAGGATCTCCTTCAGCAAGGGCTCGGACGTCAGCCGCAGGCTGAGGGCGAGCACATTGGCGTCGTTCCAGCGGCGCGCGCCGTCCGCCGTGCAGGCGTCCACGCACAGCGCCGCCCGGACCCCGGCCACCTTGTTCGCGGCAATGGAGGCGCCGGTGCCGGTCCAGCAGCAGACCACGGCCTGGTCGGCCCTGCCGTCGGCGACCTCGCGGGCGGCTGCCTCGGAACAGACGGCCCACTGGGGGTCGTCGCCCGGCCGCAGCGCCCCGTGCGCCACGGTCTCGTGGCCGCGCCGCTCCAGCTCCGCGAGGAGGAAGCGGGCGACGGGTTCGTCCATGTCGGAGGAGACGGAGATCCGCATGTCCGCAGCCTACTCAGCACTCCGCCGGGTGACCTGCGTCACGTCCTGTCACAGGGTTAGGCCGTGCGGTGTCTTGAGGCCGAACCCCTGGAGCGGAGGAGACACCATGAGCGAGAACCAGCAGGTCGTCGTGGTCGGCGGCGGATACGCGGGCGTCATGGCGGCGAACCGGCTGACGCAGCGCGACGACGTGACCGTGACCCTGATCAATCCCCGCCCGACCTTCGTCCCCCGGCTCCGCCTGCACCAGCTGGTCGGCGGTGAGCAGGACGTGGTGCTCGACTACGGCGAGCTGCTGGCCGAGCGGGTGAGCCTGGTGGTCGACAGCGTGGAGCGGATCGACGCGGCCGGGCGGCACGTGGAGCTCACCGGCGGCAGCGCCCTGCGCTACGACTACCTGGTCTACGCCGTGGGCAGCGGCAGCGCCGATCCACAGCTCCCCGGGGCGGCCGAGTTCGCCCACCCCGTCGCCACCCTGGAGGCGGCGGGGAGGCTGCGGTCGATCCTCGACGACACGCCCACGACGGCCCCGGTGACCGTGATCGGCGCGGGGCCGACCGGCATCGAGACCGCCGCCGAGCTGGCCGAGCGGGGCCGCCGGGTCACCCTGGTCTGCGGCGGACCGCTCGGCGCGTACCTCCATCCCAAGGCCCGCCGTACGGCCGCCAAGCGGCTCACCCGGCTCGGGGCGACCGTGCTCGACGGCCCCGGCACGAAGGTGACGGCCGTGACCCGCGACGCCGTACGGCTCACCGACGGCCGCGAGCTGCCCAGTACGGTGACGATCTGGACCGCCGGCTTCGGCGTGCCCGATCTGGCCGCGCGCAGTGGGCTGAGCACCGACGCGGCGGGCCGCCTCCGCACGGACGAGACGCTCACCAGCGTCGATGACGAGCGCGTCGTCGCGGCGGGCGACTCCTCCGCCCCGTCGGACCTCCCCTTCCGGATGAGCGCCTACGTGGCGGGCTGCCTCGGCGCGCACGCCGCCGACACCGTGCTCCACCGCCTCGCGGGACGGTCGCCCGAGCCGGTCGACATGTCCTTCAACGCCATGTGCATCAGCCTGGGCCGCCGCGCCGGCATCTTCCAGCTCGCGCACAAGGACGACACCGCGCGGCGGCTCTACGTCCCCGGGCGGGCCGGCGCGCGGCTCAAGGAGATGACGTACACCTTCAGTGTCAAGCACCTGGTGAACGAGGCCCGCAAGCCCGGCTCGCACCACTGGCCCAAGGGCGAGTACCGCCGACAGCTGCTGCGGGCCGCTCAGCGCTCGACGAACCCGCCCGGCCTCCCGGTGAGCTGACGCAGGGCGACCGAGAGCCACACCAGGACGGCACCGACGACGACGTGCAGGGCGATGGTGAGCGGGGAGTCCGGCAGCGCGGTCAGGAAAGCGAACACCGGCAGGACGACGGCGTATCCCCAGGACGGGATCCTGGGGAAGACGCGGGCACGGACCAGCGCCGCCCCGAACGCGGCGCAGCCCGCGGCGAAGACGGCCGCCGAGCCGATGAGCACGGGGACCGTGGGGCCGGTCAGGGTCTCCTCGATGACCTCGTCGTCGAAGTAGAAAAGGACGAGGTTCGAGGCGAACGCGGCACCGCCGAACAGGCCGAGGCCGATGACGTTCACGGTGTGGGCCGTGTCCGCGAAGCGGCCGGTGGCGGCGCCCTGCGCCAGATGCAGGGCGCCGAGCAGCGGCAGGGCGAAGGCGGGGGACACGGCCAGCACACAACTGGTCGCGGAGGTTTCGCCGGTGAACGCCTCGACCAGCGCGGACAGGGCGATGAGCACACCGGAGAGCGCCCCGCACAGCGCGCCCTGTCGGAGGCGGGGCGCGGACGGCGGGGCGGAGGTGGAGACAGCGGTCATGGGGCCAACTCCTGAGTCGAGTACGGCTGTTCGGGCAGCCAGCTTGGGCTCCGACCGGGCAGCGACAGGAGATGAGGAGCGGCGACATCCCAGCGCCGGACGTCACCGACCGCCGGGCGGCCCGTGCCGTTCGGCATGTGTCGTCCGGCACGGTCCGCCGGCGGCCTCGGCGGCCTAGTCTGGCGGCAAGGGGGTGCGCATGACGGCGTATGTGCCTGTGCGGTGGGTGGCGCCGCTGCTGTACGGCGCGGTGCTCGTCGGCGGTCTGTACCAGGCGGTGGCCGTCTCCGCTCCCTCGATCCCGCGGACGGCCGGCTTCGTCACCGCGACTGCGGCGCTGTTCGCCCTGGAAGCCGCGGCGGTCCGCCGACCCGTGCCCCGGCTTCCACTGCTCCTGACCCGCCTCGCGCTGATCGGCTCGGTCGTGGCACTGGACGCCTCGGGGCTGTCCCAAGTCCTCTTCGTCCTGCTGCCGTTCACCGCATACTTCGCGTACGGCCGCACAGCCGCCCTCGCCCTGGCCGCGCTGTGTCCGGCCGCACTGATCACCACGTGGGCGCTGACCTCCCCCGGCTGGCACCGCGACCTGGAGCGTGTGTCCGACCTGCTCATGCTGTGTGTGGGTCTGATCCTGGCGCTGGCCATGGCCGCCGTGGCCGTCGGCGAGCAGCGTGCCCGGCTCGCCGCCCAGGAGTCCGCGGCGCGGGTCGCGGAGCTGTCCGCCGCCGCCGAGCGCAACCGGCTGGCGCGGGATCTCCACGACAGCCTGGGGCACCATCTCACCGCGATCTCCGTGCAGTTGGAGATGGCCGCGGAGTTCAGGACGCTGGATCCGGAGGTCGCCGGTCGGGCCATGGCCGAGGCGCGCCGGTCGGCGAAGCTCGCCCTGGGCGACGTACGGCAGTCGGTCCGCGTACTGCGCGGCGCCCCGGCACGCCCGAGGCTCGCCGTCGTGCTCGCCGACCTCGCGGGGGACGGCGGGGTGCCGCCCCGGGTCACGGTCGAGGTGAAGGGTGACGAGGACGGCTACGGCACCGCCGAGTTGACCGCTCTGTACCGGGCGGCCCAGGAGGGGCTGACCAACGCGCGCCGCCATGCCGGTGCCTCCCGGGTGAGCGTGACGCTCCATCTGGCGCGGGACGAAGCGCGGCTGGTGGTCGCCGACGACGGCTGCGGGTTCGCGCCGGACCGGGCGACCGGCGGGTTCGGCCTGCTCGGGATGCGGGAGCGGGTCCAACTGGTGGCGGGGAGCGTGCGCGTCGACAGCGGTCCGGGCGCCGGGACCCGGCTGACGGTGACCGTGCCGCGCGGCGGAGGGGCCACGTCATGAGCGGGGAACCGGAGGAGCCGGTACGGGTGTTGGTGGTCGACGACCAGCGGCTGATCCGCGACGGCATCGCCTCCCTGCTGTCCCTGCGGCCGGGCATCGCGGTGGTCGGAACGGCCGCGGACGGCCGGGAAGCGGTGACCGTGGCGCTCGAACTGCGGCCCGACGTCGTGCTGATGGACGTACGGATGCCGGAGCTCGACGGCGTCGCGGCGGTCGCCGTGCTGCGCGAGCGGGCGCCGGAGTGCCGGGTGGTGATGCTGACGACCTTCGACGACGAGGAGTACGTCGTGCGGGCGTTGCGGGCCGGGGCGAGCGGGTATCTCCTCAAGGACCTGCCGGCCGAGGAACTCGCGCGGGCGGTACGGCTGGTGCACGCCGGCGTCACCCAGCTGGAGTCGTCGGTGGCCCGCCGCCTCACCGAGGCTCTGCCCTCCCCCGGTCCGGCGGCCCCTGCGGCCCCCACCGACACGGCCGACCTGACCCCGCGTGAGATCGACATCCTGCGGCTGGTGGCCCATGGCCACACCAACCGGGAGATCGCCGCGCGGCTGTTCCTGAGCGAGGGCACGGTCAAGAACCACATCTCCCGCATCCTCACCCGACTGTCCCTGCGCGATCGCACCCAGGCCGCGCTGCGGGCCAGGGACCTCGGTCTGCTGTGAGGGTTCCGGGCCGGCGGACCCTCGTTCGGGCGTCCCGGGGTCGCGGCACACCACCGGCCGGCCGGACGCTTGGCATATGCCGACCGCAACCGCCCGCAGTACGACCCTGGCCCTCGGCAAAGGGGGCGCCTCGCTCGTGGACCTGCTCGTCGACGTACCCGAGGTCCGGGTCGTCGTCACCGGGCCCCGCATGCTGTACGACCACCTGAGCCTGCTGACGACCCTGACCGCGGCCGACGGCTGCACCGCGCACCGCCTGAAGGAGCTCGCCGACAGCCTTGAGGCCTCGGTCCACTGCGGGGCGGTCGGAGTCCGCCCGGTGGAGATCGAGGTCGCGCCGTACCGGGCCGGAGTCCTGCTCCGGATCGGGCTCGGCCCCGCGAACATGTACCTGAGCGAGCTGGTCCTGACCACCCGGACGGGAGAGACCTTCCGGGAGCTGCTGACCCGGCTCCTGACGGACGATCCCGACCGCTCCTTCTTCGCCGGTCTGCACGGCGTCGCGGCCACCGGCCATCTCGAGCACCATCACTCGCCCGTCGGCGGCACGCACGACCACGGGGGCGGCCATGGACATCCGTAGGAGTGCCGTGGACCTCACCGTCCAGGAGCGCGACCGGTTCCTGGAGGCCCTCGTCCGGCTCAAGCACCGGCCCGCACCCGCCGGTCCCCCGGGGACGAGCGTCTACGACCAGTTCGTCGCCCTGCACCGCGCGGTGATGGTGGTCCGGCCACCGGGAACTCCGGCCGGGACGACCGTCAACTTCGCGCACTGGAACATCGGGTTCTGCGCCTGGCACCGCCAGTACGTCCGGCGGTTCGAGAGGGCGCTTCAGTCCGAGATCCCCGGTGTCACCGTCCCCTACTGGGACTGGACGGATCACCCGGGCGCCGTCGCCGAGCTGTTCACCGGCGACTTCCTCGGCTCCCTGGGCTCGGGCTCGCCGGCACCGCTGACCGACAGCGTGTTCCGCGACCCCGTTCCCCCGGCGGAGCGGCCGGTCTGGTGGCCGACGGATCTGCCGGGAGCGACGGGATTCCCCGTCCACCCGCTGCTGGCGGACTCCTTCGGTACGTCCCTGGCCCGGGCGGACGCGGGCGCGCAGTGGCCGCCCGGGCGGGCGCACATCGCCCTGCTGGAACGGTTCGCCCCCGAGCAGCCGGGGGTGCACCCCTTCTGGCACTTCTGGACCGCGCTGGAAGAGGGTTTCTCCGCCCTGGACGAGAACGGCTCCCCGGTGTTCGTACCGGCCCACAACAGCGGTCACAACTTCATCGGCGGCCACATGTCCCGGGGCTTCTCCCCCAACGACCCCGTCTTCTGGCTCCATCACGCCAACGTGGACCGGGTATGGGCGAACTGGCAGTCCCGCCGGCTGGCCGTCGTGCCCGGCTCCAAACCGCGCGACCACTATCCGCCGCCGGCCCAGCTCTCGCCGTTCGACCTCGAGCCGGCACCGCCCGGACACCGCCTCCTGGACCCGATGTGGCCCTGGGTGGGTGGCGCGACGGGGTACGACACGCTGGTCGACGCCCAGGTGAAGCAGCTCCTGCCGGACTTCTCCGCCGAGGACCCGGTCAGCGTGGAGGACGTGCTCGACACCGAGACGGTCGACGCCGTGGGCTATCGCTACGCACCCCCCTCGGTCTGACGTCCCCGCAGGATCATCAGCGTGGTCTCCCAGTCGGCCGCGCGCGGGCGGTTGTGCGGCAGCCTGCCCAGGACGGCCGCCATGCCGCAGGTGTTGGTGAGCGCGGAGAAGACCAGACCTGCGGCGATGCCCGCCGCGAGCAACTGCCAGGCCGGGTGGAGAACGGCGCCGAGGAGCAGCCCCAGGAGCACGAGCGCGCCCGCCGTGAACCGCACCTGGCGTTCCATGGCCCACCCGGGGCGGGCGGCCTCCGGACGCCGGACTTCGTTGCCCCCGGCCGCCCAGGCGCCGGTGCCCCCCGCGAGCGTGGCGGCGGCGATGCCTTCGGCGGCCAGGATCCGGCAGGCGTTCTCGGAGCGGTTCCCCGAGGCGCACACCATGAGCAGCTCGCCCGCCTGCCGCAGCTCGGGCAGGGCGGCGCGGAGCCGGTCGAGCGGGAGGTTGAGAGCGCCGGGCAGATGGCCGGAGGCGTATTCGCCAGGGGTCCGTACATCGAGGACGGTGACCTCGTGCAGCCGGGCGCGGGCCTGGGCGACGGTCAGGACTACAGGCGTGAGGGGTGCGGTCATGGCAGATGTGATCCTTGGTGTTCGACGTCGTCCCGAAGCGGGACGTAGAGTACCCCTAGGGGTATTTCTGGAGGAGTGATCGTGGAACTGGACCTCGCGGGTGCCGACCTCAAGGCCGTGCTGAACCGGCTGCGCCGGGCGCAGGGCCAGATCTCCGGTGTGATCCGGATGATCGAGGAGGGCCGGGACTGCGAGGAGGTCGTGATGCAGCTCGCCGCCGCGTCACGCGCCCTGGACCGGGCGGGCTTCGCGATCATCGCCACGGGCCTGCAGCAGTGCGTGAGCGACATCGAGGCCGGCCGCAGCTCCGGCGAGGACGCCGAGCAGATGCGGGCGCGACTGGAGAAGCTGTTCCTGTCGCTGGCGTAAGGGCGGGTGCGCGGCGGTCGCGGCCAATCCCGGCCGAAGGCGCGAGCGCAGGCCCGCAGGCATCGCGGCCGGTCCCGGTCGAAGGCGTGAGCGCAGGCCCGCAGGCATCGCGGCCGGTCCCGGTCCTCGTCCAGCGCGTCCAGGGACAGGTACGGGTTGAGGTCCTCCAGTTCC